>NZ_JAZHLI010000010.1:0-103379 GCF_036549475.1 Aurantimonas sp. A2-1-M11
TTCCCGCCGCGCAAGTTCATCGGGGATCGAAAAGCCATCGGGAAGATCGGCCTGATCCGCAGCTTCGGCCCTGGCCATCAGTTCGCCCACCTCCGCCTTCAGCTGCGCTTCGATCTTGCCGGCATGCTCATAGGAAAGCGCGCTGTGCCGGCTGGCATTGGCGTGGATCTTCGTCCCGTCAAGCGCAACCGTGCCCAGCTTCAGAACGCCCATCTCGCGCGCCAGCAGCAGCACCTGCTCAAACAGGCCCTTGATCTCCTCGAGAAATCGCCGCCGAAACGCGGCAATCNGGCGTTGGCGTGGATCTTCGTCCCGTCAAGCGCAACCGTGCCCAGCTTCAGAACGCCCATCTCGCGCGCCAGCAGCAGCACCTGCTCAAACAGGCCCTTGATCTCCTCGAGAAATCGCCGCCGAAACGCGGCAATCTTATCGTGATCGGGATGATCATTCGCCGCGATAAACCGGAAAGCCACCGAGTCATACGTCGCACGTTCAAGCTTGCGGCTCGACAAAACGCCCGTCGCATAGCCGTAAACCAGAAGACCAAGCAAAACCTTCGGATGATAAGACGCCGAACCGGACCCGCGATAGCTGCCACTCATCGTCCGCAGGTCCAGCCCTTCGATAACCTCGACAACAAAACGGGCAAGATGCCGCTCGGGAAGCCACTCATCCACCGAAGGCGGCAGCAAAAATCCCGTTGTACGATCTACCATTCGAAAATTGCTCATCGCAGAACCGGTCATACGGCTGGAGAATCAATCTCTCGATTCTAATCGATATCCCTCGCGTGCGCTAAGTCCGACAGGCTGCTAGACAACCCATATCGACCGTTTTCGCGGCGGCATAGCAAGAGTGGCAGCAATAAATCCTGCATCAGCGTTCCATGAAAGCGCGCGCCATACTGTCGGTGATCGGCTTGGAGAGATAATTGAAAAACGTACGTTCCGCCGTCTGAATGAGCACTTCCGCGGGCATTCCAGGCGTTGGCGCAAAGCCCGGAACCCGCGCCAGTTCGCTGGCCGGAAGATTGACGCGTGCCAGATAAACTTCGCGGCCGCCATCGGTTCCATCAGGCAACGAATCCGCCGAAACGTAATAGACGTGTCCGTCGAGAACAGGCGTGGTGCGCTGGTTAAGCGCGACCAGCCTCACTGTAGCTTTCTGTCCCACCTTCACATTGTCTATCTCGTTTCGAGGAACCTGTGTTTCGATGATGAGCGGAACATTGGCTGGTAATATCTCCATAATACTCTTTCCGCTTTCAATAACGCCGCCAGAGGTGTGGTAATACATCCGAACGACCGTTCCGCTTACCGGAGCGTGTATCGTCGCGCGGCGCAGTACATTTCCCGCCTCTCGAGTGCTCTCCCTTACGCTGTCCAGTTCGGCTTCAATCCCTTGCAACTCGTCAAGCGCAGCCTGCGCATAAGCGTTACGGCTATGGACCATCTGCTGTTCGTGCTTCCTGACCTGCGATCCGATCTCATCGATCTCGGAGGACAATTTGCCAATCTGTCCGTCCGCATCCGCCATAGCGCGCTGAATGGCTTTTATTTCCGTCCCGCGGATCAGCCCCTTGTCTAGGAGCACCTTCTTGCCTTCGTATTCCTCCTGAAGGAGCACCAACTGACGGCGAAGAGAAATCAACTGCTGGTCGTATCCCTCAGCGCGAAAGTTGAGCGATTCGATATTCTGCTCGATCAGTCCAAGCTCATTGGCAAGCTTGGTTCGCGAAGCTTCAAAGTTCATTTCCTGGCTTTCCACGATCGGCGCGATGTCGGGATCGAAGCGGCTGTCGATTACCATCGCAGGAAACCGGATCTCCTCATAGCCTCGCACCTCGGCGGTGAGGCGCGCCACGATCGCCTCGAGGCGGGCCTGGCGCAGAAATAGCTTCCGCTCATTGGCGAGAGCCATTGTTTCGTCTAGCCTCAGAAGCGGCTGCTCAAGCTGGACGTGGTCGCCCTCGCTGACCAGAAGATCTTTAATGATGCCGCCCTCGAGGTGCTGAATTATCTTGTTCTGGCCGGTCGCGACGAAGGTGCCCTGAGCGATTACTGCCGCCGCCAACGGCGCTGTAAACGCCCAGGTGCTGAAGCCGCCGAAGCTGACTGTCAGGAGGAGAAGGCCCGCCGTCGTCTGCTTCCAGATTGAGCGGGGGACTTCCGAATACCACTGGATGTCATGAACCTTGGCGATATCGTTCATCTTCGCTCACCCCTCTACTGGATCTGGTTGCTGATTGGGCCGCCTTCGAGGCCGTGCCCACCAGCCGCCAGCGCCTTCAGTACGTCCTGGCGAACACCGAACATTGAGATTGTTCCGTTGGTGAGCAGAAGAATCTTGTCGACGATCTTCAAAAGCGAGGGTCGTTGCGTGATGGTTATCACGGTTATCTTCTCGTCCTTGGCGTGCTTGAGCGCGCGCGCGAGAGCTGCGTCGCCAAAGGCGTCGAGATTGGAATTCGGCTCGTCGAGCACCACTAGCCGAGGATTTCCGAAGAAGGCACGGGCGAGTGCGATCCGCTGCTTCTGTCCGCCCGACAAAGGCGCCCCGTCGGCCGCCACAAGTGTCTCGTAACCTTGCGCCAGCGAGGCGATCATCTCGTGCACGTCGGCGAGCCGGGCAGCTTCGTATATCTCCGCGTCGGTCGCGTCATCGCGCATTCGAGCGATATTTGCTTTGATCGAACCGGGGAAGAGCTGCACATCCTGCGGCAGATAGCCTATATTCTCGCCAAATTGTCGCTGGTCCCAGTTGCGCAGATCCATCAGGTCGAGCCGCACGCTGCCCGACGTGGGCAGGATGGATCCGACCAGCATCTTGCCCAGAGTGGTCTTGCCGGCTCCGGAGTTGCCTATAATGGCAAGCGAATCTCCCGGGACAAGGGAGAAGCTAATGCCGTTGAGGACCACTCTCTTGGTTCCTTGCGGCACGAACAAGAGCCTCTCGACGTCGAGCCGTCCCTCGGGACGAGGCAGGTTCAAGCGCTCGAAGTTAAGCGGCGAGGCCATTAGCAGCGCCGAGATGCGCCCATACGCAGCGCGAGACTGAATAAACTGATTCCAGCCTTCGATCGCGCCTTCGATCGGCGCCAACGCCCGCCCCGCGATAATCGACGCGGCGATGACCATGCCGCCGGTGATGTGGCCATCGATGGCGAGATATGCGCCCCAACCGAGCATGGAGACCTGGGTCAAAAGCCGAGCCGCTTTGGAGAAAGCTGCGGATACGACGTTGCGGTCCTGGGCGATAACTTGCGCCTTCAACGAGTTGGCGGTGTCCTTACCCCAAATGCCAACTGCTTCGGGGATCATCGCAAGGGCATTGATGATCTGCGAGTTACGCGACATGGAATCCAGATGCAGGTTGGCCTTGCTTTGATGGACATTGGCCTCGCCGAACGGCCGTGCGGTAATACGCTGGTTGATTAGGGTGATCACCAAGAGCAATAGCGCGGAAAATACGACGATAGAGCCGAGATGCGGGTGGATCAGAAAGATGGCGAGGATGAAAAGCGGCGCGATCGGCGCGTCTAGAAACGCCAGCAGAGTACCTGAAACCAGGAAGGAACGGACCTGACCCAGATCGGCTAACGTCTGATATTCTCGGCCGTTTCCATGCAGGGAGGCGCGAGCCGCCGCACTCAGGATCGGCGCTCCGAGCTGTGCAGCGACCTCGACCGCAGTGCGCATCAGGATAAAGCGGCGTATGGCGTCGAACATTGCCTGCAGGATCACCGCGCCGACAATCACCACGGTCAGCATGATCAGTGTGTCAACCGATCGGCTGGTGAGCACCCGATCCGAGATCTGAAACAGATAAACGGGTATCGCCAGCACGAGGATGTTGCTGGCGACGGTGAAGATCATCACAACCAGCAGATTTTTTCGGACCGCCTGAAAGGCCAGTTTCAGCGAGGACGAGAAGTCGATCGGGCCGAGCCGCTTGTGAAAAACACCGCCACCACCACCGCCACCGCCACCGCCACCCTTGTCGACTCCGACCGGGCCTTTGCCGCCGGGCAACTCTCGGGCTTGCACCGGGCCGGTAGCGCCATCGATGGTCACCATGCCTTCAGGGCTAGCGGGTGAGGCCTTCATTTCCGGAACAGCCGGTTCGGCAACGCGCGCTTCCGGCTCGCGGGAAGCCTGCGCCTTCGGCGTGGCCGCCTGCGCTGTTGCAGTTGACGGTTTGCCTTGCGCCGGCGGGTTGGCGACCGGCTTTTCACGCTCGTGCCGCGGTGCCTGGTCTGGCTGCGATCCCAGGGGCTTGATCGGGTCGGTGCGTGCCGGGCCGGCCTCAGGTCGCGACGTGGCCGCCTGCGCCGTTGCAGTTGACGGCCTGGCTTGCGCCGGCGGGTTGGCGACCGGCTTTTCACGCTCGTGCCGCGGTGCCTGGTCTGGCTGCGATCCCAGGGGCTTGATCGGGTCGGTGCGTGCCGGGCCGGCCTCAGGTCGCGACGTGGCCGCCTGCGCCGTTGCAGTTGACGGCCTGGCTTGCGCCGGCGGGTTGGCGACCGGCTTTTCACGCTCGTGCCGCGGTGCCTGGTCTGGCTGCGATCCCAGGGGCTTGATCGGGTCGGTGCGTGCCGGGCCGGCCTCAGGTCGCGACGTGGCCGCCTGCGCCGTTGCAGTTGACGGCCTGGCTTGCGCCGGCGGGTTGGCGACCGGCTTTTCACGCTCGTGCCGCGGTGCCTGGTCTGGCTGCGATCCCAGGGGCTTGATCGGGTCGGTGCGTGCCGGGCCGGCCTCAGGTCGCGACGTGGCCGCCTGAGCCGTTGCAGTTGACGGCCTGGCTTGCGCCGGCGGGTTGGCGACCGGATTTTCACGCTCGTGCCGCGGTGCCTGGTCTGGCTGCGATCCCAGGGGCTTGATCGGGTCGGTGCGTGCCGGGTCGGCCTCAGGTCGCGACGTGGCCGCCTGCGCCGTTGCAGTTGACGGCCTGGCTTGCGCCGGCGGGTTGGCGACCGGATTTTCACGCTCGTGCCGCGGTGCCTGGTCTGGCTGCGATCCCAGGGGATTGATCGGGTCGGTGCGTGCCGGGCCGGCCTCAGGTCGCGACGTGGCCGCCTGAGCCGTTGCAGTTGACGGCCTGGCTTGCGCCGGTGGGTTGGCGACCGGCTTTTCACGCTCGTGCCGCGGTGCCTGGTCTGGCTGCGATCCCAGGGGCTTGATCGGGTCGGTGCGTGCCGGGCCGGCCTCAGGTCGCGACGTGGCCGCCTGAGCCGTTGCAGTTGACGGCCTGGCTTGCGCCGGTGGGTTGGCGACCGGCTTTTCACGCTCGTGCCGCGGTGCCTGGTCTGGCTGCGATCCCAGGGGCTTGATCGGGTCGGTGCGTGCCGGGCCGGCCTCAGGTCGCGACGTGGCCGCCTGAGCCGTTGCAGTTGACGGCCTGGCTTGCGCAGGCGGGTTGGCGCCCGGCTTTTCACGCTCGTGCCGCGGTGCCTGGTCTGGCTGCGATCCCAGGGGCTTGATCGGGTCGGTGCGTGCCGGGCCGGCCTCAGGTCTCGACGTGGCCGCCTGGGCCGTTGCAGTTGACGTCCTGGCTTGCGCCGGTGGGTTGGCGCCCGGCTTTTCACGCTCGTGCCGCGGTGCCTGGTCTGGCTGCGATCCCAGGGGATTGATCGGGTCGGTGCGTGCCAAGCCAACCTCAGGTCGCGGTTCGATGGCCATAGACTTGGCCGTAGCCGCAGGCTCAGGCAACGTCGTCGGGTAAAGTGACTTCGGCGCCTGCCTTCGACCATCAACCCCGGCGGGCGGGCCGTGTTCCAATAGTTCCGTCGCCATGAATGACTTGCTTTCCAGCATGGAAGCGCGGGCGTCACCGGTAGCCCTGTTCCTCGGACGCCAGCCGTCCCCCTCGAACGACATTGTCTCGATCGAAGAGTCCTCCGCCGCTTCAAGAAGCTCCGCAAGCATCCTGTCGATACGCTCGATTGAACTATCGATCGCCTTGTCGTGGCGCTGCATAGCCTGAGACAGCGTCTGTCTGGGCATCGGAGCGCGCCGATCGTTCTCGGGCTCGGAGAAGTCGACCTCCCCCTCGCCGGGTGCTGGCCAAGACTGGTCGCGGTCGTCGGTCATGATCTTCTCCCGCTTCCGGATCAGGCAAGCATCGACTGCATGACATCAGCCTGTGAGGAATCGGGCGCCAACGAACTCTGCGGTATCTCTAATCCGTCCTCGGGGCCTGCAAGATCGTCGTCGAGGAAGGCAATCGCTTCGTTGACCAGCACGTCGGGATCTTGACCGCCAAGATGCGGGTCGCTCGAAATAAGCTCGGCTTGTATCAGGATTTCGTCCGAATATTGCTCGCCGCCCACATAGGTTTTGCCGAGAGCATCGACGTCGGTGATGCTGGCCATGTTGACCAGATTGTTGCTTCCCAACGAGACATCCCATATCGCGTCAGGGGTCCCGTTCAAGGCGTCCATGGCGAGTGCCACGTGATCGCCGTCGCCCAGAACGGTGGTCTGCTTGACATAGTTCACGTTGAGATAGTCGCCGGAGATGTAGAGAACCTTTAGGACGCCGACCCCTAGAAAATCTGCGTCTTTCAAGACGCCTTCTTCGACCAGCTTCTCGCCCTTCTCAAGGTTCTCAGCCGTCTTTCGGTAATGCTCCGGCAAAGTTTCGAACCGCGCTGCACCTCCAATATTGTGGATCTCGGCCTGGTTCCACAGCAGGTTGCCGTTCGAAGACGCGACGGATCCTTCTCCGCTCGTTTGGAAACCGGCGACCGCACCAATGACATCGTTGTCGAAAAGGACGTTCATCTGGTGGATGATGTTAGCGTCGTATACCGATCCGCCGACGATGATGAGGTCGTAATTATAGCCGAGTTCGAAGATTGAAACGGCATTCGCCTGGGCGTTGCCGCCCGTGAGCACAGACATTGTGATGCCTGAAGCGGACAGCACGGCGACGTCCTCGTCCATCATGAAGGCGAATTGCTCAATCCAGTTGAGGATGAGCAAGTCCCCCTTCAACTCGGTCACGACCCAATGCTTAGGGAAGTCTCCCGTCGGCGCCGGCGCACCCTCGTCCTCCATGGAAGGATCGGTGCGCTTGAACGCGGCGATGTTCAGGGCCTCGGTCGGATTGTCGCTCACCAGCGACCAGCCGCCGATCGACGCACTGACCAAGTCGTTGTCGCTCCAGACATTGATCTGGACCACCGCGTTGATCTCGAAGCTGTCGCCAATCACCGCGAACACCGGGGATACAAGCCAATTGTTCACGATATCTACGGTATTGACGAGGGCGTTGCCACCTGTCTCCAGCGTCACCGACGCCTTGAAATCAGTCGATTGTTCGGAATCGCCTGTTTGCACTTGAGTGCTATCGCCCAATACTGTGGCGGAGTTGTTGCTCTTCGACCCCTCTTCCTCGAGATCTTCCTCGTCGTCTTCCGATAAATAGTGGGCGAGGACGGGCGCTTCCGCAACCAACGAACCGCTCACGTAGATGCCTTCGATGACATGGCTGTGGAGCGTGAAGACATCGGCGCCGTCGCCGCTTTCCGTGACATGCGCCTTCAGACTCGCAGTAACCGTGGTAACGAAGTCTTTCAGGTCTTCAAGTGAGCTCGGGGCCTGCAGCCCGTGGACAGGATCCAGTCCCTCGGCTGCGGCAACTAGCCCCGCCAGGGCGGCGGCGTTGTTGCTCTCCGGCGCGAAGGTCAAGCCGTGTCCGCCGACGGATACGTAGTCGTTGTTCTGGAGATAGGATTTCTGGTTGATCAATATTGCCACTGAACCGGCCGGCTCGACCTGAGGCAGCACGAGGCGCGAGGACTGCCCGATCGGCACATCATTCGCAATGGGCACAGGCGGAGGCAGGGAGTCTCGAGATATGTACTCATGTTCGAAGCTGGATGGAACGTCGGGAGGGAGCAGGTCGACACGCGATCCGGCCTCGATCCGGACGAGTTCCGGTGCCTTGGGCATATAAGAGATGTGGGGGTCAAAGCTGGCAAACTGGTAAGGGACCGAAACTTTTACATTGACGTTCACGAGCTCCGGGTTTTCCTGGTGCATCGCCCGAAGCGCGTTGAACTCGTCGTGAGCCTCGCGAAGGCGCGTCTCATCCAAAATGACTTCGAACAAGCCGATGAAGTGGGCAATGGCCTCGGTAGTCTTGTCCATATCCATGGAAGTCGCGCCCCTTCTCTACGGGATCATCCACGCACCTGAGCGAGACAGCGCGGCGATCTCCTGATTGAAAGGACTGCGCGGGTGAACCCGCGCAGTCCGGTCTCGTCGCTGGTTTCGCGTGCGCGCGAAACCAGGTGGCTGTCGTCAGGCGTAGTCGGTGTCGTCCCCGACGCTGCTGCTGCTGTAATTGCCGCCGATCACGGTCATGTCCACGGAGTTGGGCTGCACATTGGCACCTTGGACGATCTCCATGTTGAACATGTTGGGTGAGATGACCGCGTCCGCCGAAGCAACACTTTGGCCTTCGACATTTCCGTCGCCGTACTCCGAGGAGCCCCAAGTGCCAACGCCGCCAGCGCCGCCACCACCGGTGGAGACTTGGCCGCCGCCGCCCGTGGCTCCGCCGTTGCCGGCAGTCACGGCGCCGTGCTCGGCGTTGCCGCCGATCGCGTTGCCACCTGTCATGTCGCCGAGAGTAGCGTGGCCGCCTGCGCCACCGGCGCCACCATCCACGTGTCCAACGCCGCTTCCGAAGCCCAAGCTGTCGCCGGCATCGCCGCCCCAGCCCACTCCGTAACCGCCGTTCCCGGCATTACCGCCGTTGGCGTCGACATCACCGCCATTGGCATCGCCGCCATCACCGGTGTCGGCGTCGATATCGCCGCCGGCGCCCCCGTCGGCATAGACGTCACCGCCCGTGCCATCGGCATCTCCGGCGTTGCCGCCGATCGATAGGCCGCCTGCGCCGGCTTCGCCGCCATTCGCGCTACCACCGGGGCCGGATGTCGACGTGGCATCGCCGGCAACCGATGCGGCTATGCCGCCATCGCCGCCATCGGCTTCGGCGTTGCCGCCGTCCGCGTCGACGTTTCCGCCATCCAGATCGAGGTCGCCGACATCTCCGCCGTTGGCACCGACCTCACCGACGTCGCCGCCGTCGCCGCCATCGGCTTCACCACCATCCGCATCGGCGTCGCCGCCATTTGCTTCGAGGATGCTGTCGCCCATCTCGGTGCTGGCGGCACCCGACGCAATCGTGTCGCCGATGTCGCCGGTTTCGGAGTCGCCGCCGTTGCCGCCGTCGGCGCTCGTGTTGCCGACATTGACCCGGTTGTTCCCGGTTTCGCCGTCGCCACCGTCGCCACCGTCGCCGGAGTTTGCCTCGAGGTCGTTCTCGATACCGACTTCGGCATCGCCATCGATATCGCCGCCGTCGCCGGTAGCCAGATCGAGTTCATTTTCAGCCTCGACATCGCCGGTTTCGCCGCCGTCGCCGCCGTCGCCGCCGTCGCCGCCGTCGCCGGTCTCGGTATCGTCGACTTTACTCTCTACCTCGATAGAGCCACCATCTGCGGCTTCGTTGTCGCCACCGTCGCCGCCTTCATTGTCGACCTCGGTCTCGACCTCGATTTCTCCGCTGTCGCCAGCTTCGGCTTCGTCACCGTCGCCGCCCTCGGCCTCGTTCTCGCTGAGTGCAACCGCGACCGGGACGACGGTCTGGTTACCTTCGGCGGCTTCTGACGGATCGTCGGAAAGCGCGACCGCGACATCAAATGCCGCCGCACCGCCGCCATTGCTGTCAGCCTCGGAGTCACCGGTCTCCAACTCTTCGGCTTCGACGTCGACTTCGGCCTCACCGCCGTTACCGGCATCTTCGGCATCAGAGTCGCCGGCCTCGAGTTCTTCGGCTTCGAGCTCGATTTCAGCGTCACCGCTGTCACCGCCCTCGCCGCCGTCGTCGCCGTCGGCGTCGCCGGTTTCGAGGTCTTCGTTCTCCTGCTCGGCGTCGGCATTGCCGCCTCTGCCGGTTTCACCGTCGTTCTCGGCCTCGACGTCTTCGACGTCGATCTCGAGTTCTTCGACGTCTCCTCCATCGTCGCCGTCGCCGCCATCGGCTTCGCCGGTTTCGAAGTCTTCGAACTCGAGTTCGACTTCGTCACCGTCACCGCCGTCGCCGGCATCAGCGTCGCCGGTCTCAGCCTCGGCTTCGACTTCCTGCTCGGAGTCCCCGCCTTCCGGCTCCACGTCATTGTCGTCGCCGCCGTTGCCGCCGTCGGCCTCGGCATCTGCGTCGGCTTCGCCGCCGTCTCCGCCGTCGACTTCTACGTCGTCGATATCGCCGCCGTCGACATCGATATCGTCGATGTCGCCGCCGTCATTGTCATCGCCGCCGTTACCGCCGTCGGCGTCGTCACCGCCGTCACCGCCGTTCGCCCTGGCGTCGTCGGCCTCGGACTCGGCTTCCGACTCGGAGTCGCCGCCTCCGCCGCCTTCGCTGTCGCCGCCATTGGCTTCGTCGGCATCACCGCCTTCCGACTCCGTATCGACGTCGCCGCCGTCATTGTCCTCGCCGCCGTCGCCGCCGTCAGCGTAAGCGTCGAGATCGACATTGCCGCCGTCGCCGCCTTCGGATTCGGCATCGTCGCCGCCGTTGCCGCCTTCGCTGTCGCCGCCGTCGCCGTCGCCGTCGCCGCCGTTGCCACCCTCGACATCGACCTCTGCAGTACCGTCGATGTCCTCGATGTCGCCGGCATTGCCGCCGTCGCCGCCATCAGCCTCGCCGCCTTCCAGCTTGGCTTCAAGCTCTCCGCCCTCGACTTCACCGCCGATGGCCTTGGTGTCGCCGCCGTCGCCGCTATAGGACGTGCCGTAGCCGCCGCTACCGCCGCCGGCATTAATGCCATCGCCGGACTTCGCGGTGCCGCCTTTAGCGTCGAAGTTCAGGGTGAAGTTTTCAGGCTTGATCTCGGCGTTTTCCAGCCGGTTGTTGTTTTCTAGCCTGGAGCTCTGATTGATCACGAACCCGGTGTCGTTACCTTCACCGTTCAGGGATCCGTTCAGCACATTTTCGACCGAAACGTCGTCGCCCGGATCGTAGTCGATGGTACCGTCCTTATTGACGAACAGGTTATCGACCCGCGCGCCATCGTTCATGTCGATGTCGGCAAAATCATCGTCGCTCGGATCCCAGCCTTCCAGGTCCATCCCGACTTCGACTTCTACATCGACATCCGTTTTGTTCTCGTTATAGTTGTAGTTATCGTTATCGTTGTCGTTATCGTTATCGTTTTCGTTGCTATTTTCGCTTGTGCTATTGCTTTCGCTATTGCTTTCGCTGTCAGAATCGCTGTCGCTTTCGCTTTTGCTCTCCGATTCACTATCGGCATCGGCATCGGCATCGGCATCGGCATCGGCATCGGCATCGGCATCGGCATCGGCATCGGCTTCAGCCTCAGCTTTCGCTTCTGCTTCTGCTTCTGCTTCTGCTTCGCTCTCCAATTCGAGATCGAAAGGATATTTTTGAGTCCTATCAGTCATTGTCGTATCCTCATTGGAGGCCGCGACAACCGAACCACAGTTATCTCTTAAGTGGTCTTGAGTTGTGCGCAGCGTTTCAGATTGTGGGTGGTATGGATCGCCGAAACCCAGGGGACTAACGGCCGGAGATCCGACTGCTACCTGTAAGATTGATCAGCGCCTCCCTCTCTTCAGGGACGGGGCAGATCTGAGCGCAGACTGGCTTTGCGCCGCCCCAAAAAGTGCGGTCGCCCTACAGCCATTCGCAATCTCAATTTCCCCCCAGCTCCCTGCTGGAATAAGGAAATCCTGAAGCTGTTAAGGGAAAATTATAAGCTGATAGTTGGAGCTAGCCCGCCGAGACTCGCGCCACTGGCTATTTCCTGGAGCGGACGCCCATCTGACGCAACGATATGAGAGGTTTAGCGTCCCTGATAGACCTTATAGCCTATATCCTGCCGTCCAATTTTGGGCTATGTTTATTTCTCAACACGTTGCTGAATAGCCGTCGAAATGTCTGAGAGAAGTTGCAGTTCGGTCGAAAAAACTGGTTCTCAATCTCTGCGTGTATGGGTGTCGGAATGTTGGCTGAGTCAAACGCTTCGGGTAAGGCGAGGAGGGACAGAACGGAAACGTGGGCACGCCGCACAATTGTGCTTGTGGCGCCGCCCGACCGTGTACCAGCATGTTTTCTTGACGCCCTCGAGCGGGAGTTTCTTGGCGTCACGGTTGAGCAGTTTCATACTGTCAGCGCGGCCTGCGTCGCCTTAAAGGACCCTGTTCCCCTCATTGCGATCGACATCGCTTTTCTGCCGGCCCTCGAGGCGCATGCCGACGATCTGTTACGCCTTTACCCAGCGGCCTTGATCGCTGTCATGCAGAACGATAGCAGGGATGTCGTCTCGGCCTCGGAGATTTTCGCCTCAAGAACGATCCGGGGCGTCCTGCCGATGGATCTCAAACTGGACGTTTGGTTGTCCGTCGTCAGGTTGATGCTCCGCGGAGGAGAATACTTTCCTCCGTCGATGTTTCAGTCCCTCGTCTCCAACAAGATCGCCAGTGCTGCACCTCCCGCGACTAATTTTACTCTTTCGGCGGCACTCCCCGCTCGTCCATGCCGAGTTGATAATCTAACTGAACGGGAGTCGCAGGTACTGGAGATGGTTTCACGCGGTCTACAGAACAAAGTGATCGCCTCCAACCTCCATCTGTCCGAACACACGGTGAAGATCCATCTTCACAACATCATCACAAAATTGGGCGCCCATAACAGAACCGAGGCGGCCTCACTGTATCGTGACCGTCGTGACGGACATTGAAAAGACCGGTTTCAGACAGTCCGACAGGCGTGGGACGCTAAAGTTGCAGGAGATACTCCTCCTAGTGGGCCAACTCAACTATGTTTGGACCAATACCGAAAGCTTGTTGATCTATTTAATCGCAGGGTTGGCGAAAGTTGACAAAGAAACAGCCATCATCATTTTTCTGACTTTAAATACTACCCGAGCCCGACTCGATTTGGTCGAAAGACTGGCGAAGATGTCGAAAACAACGGACGAATGCCGCAAGGCGGTGTTGACCGTGACCGACCAGCTGACGCGCCAAGGGAAATTGCGCAACAAATACAGCCACTGCATTTACTCGTTTGACGAAACCGGCACGCGCGCAAGCACGCAGTTGATGCGAATTTTTGAGACGAAGGATGCCATAAAGTACGGAAAGGTTGAAAACCTGGACGATGCCGAAATGCAGAATATTTCCAAATCGATCGAAGTCATCGGCAAAATTAACAAGGATATTTGGAAGATTGTTGAGGATAACAATTTTCCAAGCTGACACCAAGAGGGGGAGTGTCAGTCATGCAATGTGTGGCGGGCTGTTGAACAATTTTCGGCATCGCCTGGGCAGAGCGCTTGCCGTAGAAGACGGCGAGCTGCGCCGTAGCCGTCGCCCCGAGGCGGCATCTTCCATTTCTTCTAAGATCGGTTCAAGACGAGGAAATGAAGCCTGTCAACGATGGACCAAAATCAGGCAAGTAGGGCGGAGTGAAGCCAGGCAACTGCGATGGCGGGCGCGAAGGAGCCCCCTGATTGGGCCTCTTCGCGCGTCGGCGGGTCGATGGCGTCGCTGGCGGCCTAGTTTTTGCTCCTCCCTTTTTTCGGGTGCAGAGGGACGGCTCCGACCCAACGATTGAAGCCGGTAGCTCTCGCCGTTCATCGTGTAGATGTGCATTTGTTCGGTCAAGAAATCCAGCAGAGCATCGGTCAGCCGTTCCGATTGCAAGACGTTCATTCGTCCTCGAAGGGCAAGTTCGAGGTGACGATGGTCGAGCATCGCTCGTATCGTGGTGAGAACACCTCGAGCAGGAGTTCAGTGCCGCTCTGCGACAGCGGCACGTAGCCGCCTAGTCGACAATCAGCATTGCGCGAGGGGACGCACACAACGGAAAGACCGACCATGATCAACGAAGAACGTGACAACCACATCGGGCCGGGCAAGGTGGGCGAGTTCGTCGCCTGTTATCGGTATGACGGCGTCGGGCTGCAGAAAAATCATCTGGGCACCTTCGTCTGCTATTTCACGAAGGAGATCGGCGAACTAAACCACGTCGTCGCGATCTGGGGCTATGACAGCCTTGTGGACCGGGCGGCGCCGAGTGACCATGCTCGCAGTCCCCGTACGGCAGGCCTACTTCTCACGCGTCGACGGTCGCATCGAGAGGCAGGGCCCCGAACCCTGACCCCGACCGTCTTTTCGCCGCTGCAATGATCGCCTTTACCGTTTCCACACCCGACGGCGCCGTTCTCAACGCCCGCAGCGAGGGCTCTGGCCCGGCGCTTGTCCTCGTCAGCGGTCTCGGCGGCACGGCGGGCTTCTGGGATCCCGTCGTCGAAGGGCTTCGGGACCGTTTCGAGGTCCTGACCTTCGATCAGCGCGGAATCGCCGCCTCGACGCGGGGGCGGGCCGAGACCGACATCGCCCTGCTCGCCGACGATCTGCGCGCCGTCCTCGATGCGGCCGAGATCGACCGGGCGATCATCGTCGGCCATTCGACCGGAGGATGCATCGCCCAGAGCCTGTCCGCGCGCGCGCCCGAGCGGGTCGCCGGACTGGGCCTCAGCGCGACCTGGCTGCGCCCGAGCCGCTACATGCGGGCATTATTCACCGCTCGCCTGGAACTGCTGCGCAATGACCCTATCGCCTATACCGCGACCGCGACGCTGATCTCCTATGCGCCCGCCTGGCTGGAGGCGCACTGGACGGTCTATGAGCGTGCGATTGCCAAGGCCCCGACAGGCGACGCGGCCAGGCAGGTCGTCGCCGAGCGCCTCGCCGCGCTGCTCGCCTTCGACGGCAGCGCCGAAGTCTCCGCGCTCACCATGCCGACGCTCGTCTTCGGCGCCGAGGACGACATGATCGTTCCCGCCTTCCTGCAGCGCGATCTGGCCGAGGCCTTACCATCGGCAAACCTGAGGCTGCTGGCCGATGGCGGCCATTTCTACCCGGTTTCCCGCACGAAAGTCTTCGTCCGCGAGATCGCCGAATGGGCGGGGAGCCTCCCATCATCGACAGCGCTTGCGCCGAGCCGGGCGCATCCATGACTGAAAGGAACCGGCCATGACACCCGCCGGCAAGGTCGCCATCGTCGTTGGCGGCGGTTCCCGGATCGGCCATCAGACCGCATGGCTCTTCGCCGAGAACGGCGCGGGCGTTAGCGTTGCGCAGCGAGACCCCCACGCCAACCTGATGATCCGGAATAGTCGTGCGCGGTTCCACGCAACCGGTTATGGACAGGCTGGGTCCATAGCTTCCACCAAGCCGGTCGTCGGACCCGACAACGAAATCAGGAATGTCATGCTGATCAAAGACCACAATGACGGCGCCCTCGAGAAATGGCGCGACGGCGTCATGACTCAGATGCGCGTCTCCGCGGTGACCGGCGCCCACCAAATCTGCATCTTCGAGCAATGGTGCGAACCTGGCCTCGGCGCCCCGACCCATCACCATGCCGTCGAGGAAGTGCTGGAAGTGCTCGCCGGCCAAGCGGAAATACATGTCGGCAGCGAGACGATCATCGCCAAGCCGAACCAGTCGGTCCTCATCCCGGCCGGCTCCAGACATGGATTCCGCAATATCGGCGACGACATCCTGCATGTGCGCGCCACCATCGCCTCGCCGATCTTCGAGGGCCGCTACGACGACGACAGCGAGCAGACGCGGCGTTGGGTTCCCGATTTCTGAACACCCGGCTGCGGCACCCCGCCGCGAGCCCACCCCTGCCCTGCGGCAAAGCACTCCCCTGGCACTCGCCGAAACGATGATCGGACGTCACCATGAGCATTGAAACAGTCGC
The DNA here is from genome assembly GCF_036549475.1 of Aurantimonas sp. A2-1-M11. Classification (NCBI taxonomy): domain Bacteria; kingdom Pseudomonadati; phylum Pseudomonadota; class Alphaproteobacteria; order Hyphomicrobiales; family Aurantimonadaceae; genus Aurantimonas; species Aurantimonas sp. A2-1-M11. The sequence goes on from NZ_JAZHLI010000010.1 coordinate 15,813, forward strand.
CATCGCCGGCGCCGGGATCATCGGCGCCTCTTGGGCGATTGTCTATGCGCGCAGCGGCCTGCGGGTCGCGATCTTCGACCACAATGCCGAGGGCCGCGCCACACTTCCCCAACGGATCGCCGATGCCGTCGCCGTCTCCGACGCCCTGCTGCGGCCGGGCGAAACCGTCGCCGTCGTCACCGGGCGGATCACGATCCACGAGACCTTGGCCGACGCCGTTGCCGGCGCTGACTTCGTCCACGAATGCATCGTCGAGAAGATCGAGAGCAAGGTGGCGATCTTCGCCGAGCTCGACCAGCTGGCCGAGCCGCAGGCAATCCTCGCCACGACGACGTCGAGCTTCCCGGTATCGAAATTCGCCGCCGACCTCGCCTGCCGCGATCGCTGCATCGTCGTCCATCCTGCCACTCCGCCGCATCTCCTGCCGGTGACCGAGATCTGCCCGGCGCCCTTCACCAGGGCCGATGTCACAGACGAGACCTTCCGCTTCATGGAGGCCTGCGGGCAGACCCCGGTGCGCATCAAGCGGGAGATTCCGAGCTTCGTCCTCAACCGCATGCAGGCGGCGCTGGTCGTGGAGATGTTCCGTTGCCTGAACGAGGATTTGATCTCAGCCGAGGACATCGACAAGATCATCAGCCAGGGTTTTGGCCTGCGCTGGGCGTTTCTCGGCCCCTTCGAGGGCGTCGATCTCAACGCAAAGGGCGGCATTGCCCAATATCTGGAAAATTTCGGCTTCCTGTTCAACGAGATGGCCAACGAGCTCGGCTTCGACGACGTGGTGACGCCAAGATCCATCGCCGCCCTCGACGATTATGCCCGCCGGAAGATCCCGCTGGACGCACTGCAGGATAAGGTCGCCTGGCGCGACCGGTCGATCGTCGCGCTGCGCCGCCTGAAGGACGAGCGCGGCACGGCCGACCGGGGATGAGCATGTCCGAGCAGACACCCACCGACGCCCCACGGCGCATCGGCATCATCGGATATGGCGCGGCCGGACGGTCCTGCGCGGCGCGCCTCTCCGCCGAGCCGGACTGCCGAATCCTGGTGGTGACCCGCACGCCGCCGGATGTCGCGCCGTCGGAGCGGATCGCCTTTGCCGCCGATCTCGACGCACTGATCGCCTGGCAGCCCGATGCCATCATCGAGGCTGCCTCGGCCGAGGCCTTCACCCAGATGGTGCCGCGATGCCTGGAACACGGCATCGCCGTCGTCCCCGCATCGGTCGGCGCGCTGCAGTCGCCGGACGTCGCGGCGCTGATCCGGGAAACCTGCGCCCGCAGCGGCGCGCGTCTGGTCCTGCCCGCGGGCGCCGTGGGCGGCCTCGACTACATCGCCGCGGCCGCGCTCACCGGCGACATCGCGGTCACCTACACGTCCCGCAAGCCGCCCGCCGCCTGGGCCGGCGAACTTGCCGCCCTCGATCTGGCGGATCAGGCCCGTACCCAGCCCGTCACCCTGTTCGAGGGCACCGCCCCCGACGCGGCAAAGCTCTATCCGAAGAACCTCAATGCCGGCCTGACCATCGCGCTGGCCGCCGGCTTCGATCGCACGCGGGTGCAGGTCATCGCCGACCCCGCCGTGGCGCGCAACACCCACGAGATCGCCATCAGCGGTGCGGCCGGGGACGCCTTCCTGCGCTTCGAGAACCACCCCTCCCCGGACAATCCCAAGACCTCGGCCATCACCGCGCTCAGCCTCGTCTCGACGGTCCTGCGCCTGTTCGAACCCTGCGCAGTCTGACCGCCCGGCTCAGCGACGCTCTCGTCGCGCCGCTGCGTTACGCAGCAAGCCTGCCGCTATCAAGCGAAACGCCTCGACGGCCTTGGGCAGGACGGCGTGCGGATCATCCCTGGCGGCAACCCACAGGGCGGAATGGAGCGCGGCTCCGCTCAGGAGGCGGGCGGCGGCTTCCACGTCCACAGGTTTCAGGACCTTGGCCGTAAGCAGCTTGGCCACCGCCTGCTTGGTCAGGTCGAGACAGGCGTTCTGGCTCGGCCATTGCGACGGTCGCCCGGGAAGGCCGGACCGTCCAGCAGGACGATCCGGCGCACCTCGGGGTCGAGCGCCATCTCGATATAGGCCGACCCTTCCGCCAGCAGCCCCTCCCATTCGCTCGGCGCGGCGGCACCGGCGTTCTGGGCGCGCCGTGCCATCTCGCCGTCGACCTGCGCCACCACCGCAGCCAAGAGGCCCTTCTTGTCGCCGAAATTGTGATAGAGCGCGCCGCGCAGCCGAGACCTGGCCTTCCAGAACCTCGAAGCGGTCCTGAGGGGCCGCCGGTTGCACCTTCGAGGGTCGTAGATGTGACGAGCTTCCACACCGACCCGGAAAACCAGTTCCCGACGGTGATGGAGGCCAAGGGCGAGGCCTTCCCGCAAGCGCCCTACCCGACCTGGACCGCGCGGTCGGCGTCAACTGGCTGGCCGGCTTCGACTTCGAGATCAAGGTGATCTCCCGCATTCCGGCTGGCGGCTGACACGTCTCGCCGGTGCCGCATTCACCCGGCGCGCCGTCCTGTGGGGCGCCGGGTGGCAGAACGGGCGTGTCGACCCGGCACACGCCGGCTTCCCGCGCTATGCTGCCGCCATGCTCGCCCGAATGCGGGGGGCATCGCGCATGGGTGGGTGGCCGAAGACCCGGGCATATTCCTGGGAGAATTGCGAGGCGCTCTCGTAGCCGAGCGCGTACGCCACTGCCGCGACGTTGCCGGGCGAGGCGAGCAGTCTGCGGCGGGTTTCGTAGAGCCGGATCGTGGTCCGGTAGCGAAGGGACGACATGTCCGTTTCCGCCTTGAAGCGACGGTAGAAGCTCGCAACGCTCATCCTTGACACCCGGGCCAGCTCGGACGCGCGGATCGTCCCGGCATATCGTGCCCGGATCAGCGCGATGGCCGACCCGATGCCGGCTTCCTGGCCGCTTCCGGCTGCGATCCTGCGCAGCACGGCGCCTGCGGCCCGCGCAACAGTCGAAACAGGATCTCCCGTTGGATCAGCGGGCCCCTGACCGCGAGTTCGTCCGGCCTGTCCAGCAGGCACAGGAGGCGCCGATAGGCATCCAGCAACTCCCCGTCGGCCGCGTGGACGGCAAAAGCGCGGCCGCCGCACGGGTCTGCTCCCGCCTCCGACTGCCTCAACAGATCGACGATCAGCGCCGGATCGGGTCTCAGCGCCACGGCCAGATAGGGGCGCGCAGGCGTACATAGGAGGATCTCGACCCGCATCGGCAGATCGACCGCCGCGGCATAGGTGTCGCCGCTTCGATAGTGCAGGATTTCGGTCCCGATCAGAAGGCGCTTCTCTCCCTGAACGATGGGAACAGCCTTCTTCGGTGATCACGTCTCGCACGGCCGGAAGCAGCCGGTCCGGTGGCATGACGATGCCCGAGACGGGATATGGCAGGCGGGCGCAGCCCCCCGTGCCCGATGCCATCGCAATCTTGCCCGATCTACTCATTCTGGACGATCGTGGACACGTTCGGCCGGATCGACGCCCTCGTGAACAATGCCGGACGGGGCTTCTATGCGCCGATCGAGACGATCGACATCGCGGACTATCGCGAACTTCTCGATCTCAACACCGTCGCGCCCCTGGCGATGATGCAGACGGTGATCCCGCAGATGCGCCGGAGGGGCACGGGGCCGTCGTCAACATCAGTTCCGGCGCGACCTTCGGCATCCTGCCCGGCGCTGCGGCCTATACCAGCTCGAAAACGGCCCTGAACATGCTGTCGGACGTGGCACGGGTCGAGTTGGCGGAAGCCGGGATTTCCGTCTCGACCCTCTATCCCTTCGTCACCGACACCGAGTTCTACGGCGCGGTCAAGGAAGGGCAGGACGCCGCCGGTGCGCACGCCTATTGCAGGCCGACCGCGTCGACGATGCCGGCCGGGCAGCCGCCGTCGGTGGGCGGGGCGGCGCGGATCAGCGCACCGATATCGGCGTCGGGCGCGATCTCGCCGACGAGGCCGATGGTTAGTTGCGTGACGATGCGGCGCCCGTCGTCATTGGCGCAGGCGATCCGCACCCTGTCGCCTGCCCCTTCCCCGAAAGCGGTGTCGAACGCGCCGCGCACCGCCGCCTGCGTCACCTCGCCCCCGATGGAGCCGGCAAACAGGTCGCGCACCGGCGAGGCGTTGATGGCGGCCAGCACGAGAAGCGAATCGGCGAAATATTCCTCGACACCGGCGCGGTAGCAGGTGCCGTGCCGCAGCCATTCGTGGCGATCGAGCGCCGAGCGGGTGCCCGGCATCGCTTCGTCGAGCGCGGCCCTTGTGTCCGGCGTGAGCGACAGCGGCGCAAGGTTGGACCAGCGGCCCGCCTCGTCAGTGCGGCGGTCCTGTGCGGCGACGCCGCAATAGTCGGTGCCGCGCGGCTGCGGCCACAGGCCGTGCAGGGTGAGATGGTCGGCATCGAAGCGGTCCTCGGTCTGGGACCGGCATTCCCGCTTGCCGGGCCGGGTCTCGCAGAAGCCGGGCTGCCAGCTGATCGCCAGCAGCAGGTCGCGATGGGCCGTCCCGTCGGCCGTCTCCGGGCAGGCCGGCGCGGTGCCGTCGTCGGCCGGGTCGACGGGCTGCACCCAGAGGCCGCAATCCTTGGCGATCCAGCGCCGGGCCGGTTCGGCTCCCGGCATCTCGATCTGGAAGTGGCCGCCACCGCGCCGGTTCTCGCCGATCAGCCGATAGGCCCGGTCGATTGTCAGCTGCGTTCCGCCCTCGCTCGCGGCATTGCGGATGGAGGGCGTCGCGTCGCAGGCCTTGCGGGCGATGACGAAGCCGTCCAGCGGCTCCTGCGCCGCCGCGCCGGGCAGCCCCATGAAGAGGGCCAGGCCCGCCGCGATCATGCCGTCCCGTCTGAACCACCCCATCGGCCACCCTCCCTGCGCCCCCGAGCGGCCCGATGATCGCACAGGCCGCGGCACCCGGCCAAGCGGGTCGGTCGGCAGGATCCGGCGGCGGCCGCCGGCACCGGTCAGGAAGCGGCGGTCGCGTCCGCCGCCTCGATCCGCCCGCAGCCCACGGCCACCCAGCGGCGCGCCGGCTCCGCGCCCGGGATCTGCAGGAGATAATGCGTCGTCGGCTCGCCATTGCGCGCCAAGAGCGCGTAGGCCGCGCCGGGCTCCGTCGCGACGGTTCCCGGATTGGCGGGGTCGACCAGCGAGGCCAGCGCCGGACAGCGCGCTTCGGCAACGAAGCGCCCGGTCATGGGGATCTGGGCGCCGGCCGGCGCTGCGATGGTCAGAAGGAGGGCGGCGAGGATCAGGCGGGTCATGACCCTTGCGATAGGCCCCAACAACGGCGGACGGAAGGCACGAGACGGGATCGCAGGTCACAGGCCCATCGGCAGGCAACGACATCGCGCCGCGCACCGCTGTTCGCCTCGGGCCGAATCCGGCTATCGTTCCGGCCTGCGGGACCAGGAGACAGGCATGTTCGACGGCGAAACGACACTCGACACCAGGACCGGCGCCGCGCTGCATGTCCGCCACCGCCGCGCCCAGGGCGCCGCGCGTGGCATCGTCCTCGTCCATCATGGGCTCGCGGAACATTCCGGGCGCTATGGCCCCCTTGCCGACGCGCTCGCCGCGCGCGGCTTCCATGTCCTGGCCCACGACCATCGCGGCCACGGCTCGACCACGGCGGCGGATGCGCCGCTGCGCCGCTTTGCCCGCCGGGGCGGCGCCGAGAAGGTGCTGGCCGATTGCCGCGCCGTCCATCTGGAGGCGATCGCCCGGCATCCGGGCCTGCCCGTGACGGTCTTCGGCCATTCCATGGGCGGCCTCATCGCGCTGAACTATGCCGAGCGCCATGGCCGCGATCTCGCCGGGGTCGCCGTCTGGAACGCCGATTTCACCACAGGGCTCGAGGAGCGCGTCGGACGCATCGCCCTCAAGGTCGAAAAGGCGCTGAAGGGCTCGGACGTGCCGAGCGGCATCCTGCAGCGCGCCACCTTCGACGCCTGGGGCCGCGCGATCACGCCCCGCCGCACCATGCAGGACTGGCTGTCCCACGATCCGGCCGAAATCGACGCCTATATCGCCGACCCGCTCTGCGTCTTCTCGCCCACCCTGTCGATGATGGAGGACGTGCTGGCGCTGATCTTCCAGGGCGGGTCCGAGGCCGGGCTGGCGATGCTGCCGGCCGGGCTGCCCGTCCATCTCCTGGGCGGCACCGCCGATCCCGCCACCCGCCAGGGCGAGGCCGTGACCATCCTGGCCGGGCGGCTGCGCCTGGCCGGCGTCAGGGACGTGACCCTCCAGATCGTCGATGGCGCACGGCACGAGACGCTGAAGGAAGTGCCGGCCTATCGCGAGGCGGCCATGGCCGGGCTGCTCGCATGGCTCGACCGGATTGTGCCGCCCGGTGCGGCTGCGCCGCGCGCGCCGTAGAACCGGCGGGCTTCCTAGGTTTCCGACGCGGCGGCCATTGCCCTGCACGGGTCCCGGCAGGCAGGCTCCCCGCTTCGCCGCCCGTCCACCGCACCCGACCCGGAGATGGCCATGACCGATCTCTTGAACCTGCCGGACGTCCAGGACGTGCTGCGGCAAACGGTCCGCCTCATCGCCGCGGCCCTTCTCGGCGGCGCCGTCGGCTACGAGCGGGAACGCAGCGATCATGCCGCCGGGCTGCGCACCCACATGCTGGTGTCGATCGGCGCCTGCGTCTTCACGCTGCTGATGATCGTGCTGATCGACCGCTTCGATTCCGACACGACCCGCGCCGACCCGATCCGCATCGTCGAGGCGGTCACCAGCGGCATCGCCTTCCTGGCCGCCGGTGCCATCATCCAGGCCCGCGGCCGGGTGAAGGGGCTGACGACCGGCGCCTCGCTCTGGCTGGCGGGGGCGCTCGGCCTGGCCTGCGGGCTCGGCGAATACGTGCTGGCATTGATCGCCATCACGCTGACGCTGATCGTCCTGCGCCTCGTCAAGCTGCTGGAGTGAGCCCGGCCGACGCGCCTAGATCGCGTCCGGCCCCGCGGCGGCGGGATCGGCCGCCTCCTCGGCGACGGACATCACCTTCGGCGCGGCCGGTGCCGGCGGGCCGATGAAGCTCGCATCGTCGGGAAACGGCCGGATCATGCGAAACGCCACCATCTCGTCCCGCGTCAGGACATAGAGGCTGTCGGCCGGCGTCTGCATCGCCTTGATCCAGACCGCCGGATCGACCCCCATCGCCACGAGCAGCTGCTGGCACCGGGCGATGGTTTCCTGCACCCCGGCGATCGAGCGGTCGACGTCGCGCGCGAGATTGCCCAGCGGCAGTGCATAGACCTGGTGCACCCCGACCCAGGCATCGGGCCCCGCCTTGCGGGTCAGCCCGCCGGCCATGACCAGCGGGCAGGCCGAGGCGCAATAGCCATCGGCCGGGACCATGGTCGACAGGCGCTTGTCGCGGATGGTGCGCGCCATGACGATCGCGTCGTCGACGGCGCCGCCCGGCGAATGCAGGACCAGCGTGCGGGCACCAGCGGCCTCGGGCGTCTCCAGGAAGTCGCGGAAGTCGTTCGCCGTGCCGATCTCGATCCGGCCGATCGCCGTGATCGCCCCGTCGGTCCCGGCCACGAACCGCATCCGCTCGGCCATCGCCTCGCCGTCCACCGGCCCGTCCCAGCCCGGCAGCTGCGGCACGCCGCGGTCGGGCGCCACGGGAATGGTGCGCGGCAGATAGGGGCGCACCTGATCACCCGGTTCGGGGCGGGCCAGCGGCATCGGCTCGGTGCGGCTGATCCGGTCGCGGTCGGCATTGGCCTCGGCCAGCTGGCGATAGTCCAGGAACGCGATCGAGGCGGCAACGACCAGCAGCGCGACGAAGACGCCGCGCAGGACGGCGCCCTCCGGAATGGCCCGGATCAGCCGTTCCACCCGCCCCGGTGATGTCTCCTCGCCGATCATCGCGGTCTAGCGCACCACCGTCTTGGGGAACGGCGTCGGCCCGCCGACCGTGTTGGCCTGGACGATGTCGTCGGGCTCAGCCCGGGGGCCCGGCGGCGGCGGTTCGGCTGTGGCCACTGCCGGCACCATCACGTTGTCGACTTCCGCCGTGCGCAGCTTCTTCTGGATGCGGATGGCCCGCATCAGCTCGGCCGCGCTCATGTCGCCGGTCTCCATTTCCTCGCCATCCTCGCGGCGGATCACGTCCTGCACGATGCACAGGATGAAGATCAGCACGGCCGGCAGGAGGTCGATGGAGATCGCCCCGGCCCAGGACGGCAGGAAGTCGCGCGCATAGCGGATCACCGCCTCGGGCGAGGACAGCGGCGTGAAGCGCACCGGCACGACGACCGGCCGGGCAAGGATCTCGTCGGCGGCCGCCGCCAGCGCCTGGCTCTGGGCCTGCACCGCCGTCTCGACCCGTCCGACCACCTCGCTCTGGCGGTTGCGCAGATCGTCGTCGGCGCCGTCGGCGATGGGAGCGATGAAGGTGCGGCCGAGATCTTCCGCCGCGCGACGCACCGTCGGCGCCACCGAGGTCTGCTCCAGTGCGGTGATCAGCCCGGACAGGGCGACGGCCTGTTCGGCATAGCTGTTGGCCCGGTCGGCGATCGGCCCCTGCGAGGACACCAGCTGGCGCATCGCCGACAGTCGCTCGCCGCCCTCGTCGAACAGCGTATCGACCTCTTCGCGCGAGGCGATGATCTCGCCCTGCAGCCCGGTGAGCTGGTTCGACATCTGGCGCAGCAGCTGGACCACGGTGCCCGATCCGGACGTGCCGGTCAGAACGCCCGACCGCGCCTCCTGGTCGGAGAGCCCGGCAAAGCGCTGCGAGGCGAGCTGGATGTCGGGCAGTAGGCTCTGGGCCGCCAGCGCGTTCTCGTGCGCCTCGTTCAGCTTCCCCTGATACTCCTCGGTGGTGACGGCCAGGTGCTGCTCCAGCGCCGCCGCGCCGGCCAGCGCCGCCGCGTTCAGCCAGGACGACATGGCGATGATCATCGCCGCGCCGAGGCCCATCGCCACATAGAGCAAGCGCCGGCTGCCGGGCTGGCGCACATGCGGCATAAAGCGCATCAGATAGGACCAGAAGGCGTAGATCGCGACGGAGACGGCGGAGGAATAGACGATGGCGCCGAGGAACACCGTCGTGGCCGTGCCGTCGAGCAGTTCGCGCACGCCCAGATAGGTATAGACGCCGCTGGCCAGGGCCAGGACGGCCAGCGTGATGCGGGTCGTCGTGTCGAGGCGGGTCAGTTGCCCGCGCAGCGTGTAGGATTGCGATGCGCTCATCGGCCCACTGCCCTTCAGACATTCGTCGGTGCGGACATCCCGCGCCATGCAGTTAACCGGACATTAGGGCTATCGCATGTTGGGGGGTAGGCGCGCGCCGCCGAAAGCTGCGCAAGGGTTAATGGCTGCCCGGTGCACGATCGCCATTTCCTATCGGCCGATCTGTTTTCGCTATGACGCAGGCGCAGGGGGTTTCCGAAAAGCCATGCACCTGACGCAGGGCTCGCATACCGAATTGGTCATGGTTTTGCGCCTGCGAACAGATATGTTCGTCAGCAGTCAGCCGCCGACGGCACCTCCTCCCGCCGCCCGGCACTGGCTGTTTCCTCCCAAGGGTTTTTCGAATACCCTTCCTAATTCAGCCGGGTTCTCGCGAACCCGGCTTTTTTCTTGCCCGCGCTCCACTCGCCGCGCCCATGAAAAAAGGCGACTCCCCGGGGGAAGCCGCCACTGCGATCGTCTTCTCGTGAGAGCCCTCAGGCCCTGAGGCTGGCGCAGAAGCGCTGGATCCGCTTGCAGGCCTCCTCGAGCAGCGCCTCGGAGGTGGCATAGGAGATGCGGAAGTTCGGGCCGAGGCCGAAGGCCGAGCCGTGCACCACCGCGACGCCCTCCGCCTGCAGCAGTTCGGAGACGAAGGTCGCGTCGCTGTCGATGACCGTGCCCGCCTCCGTCTTGCGCCCGATCAGGTCCTGGCACGACGGATAGACGTAGAAGGCGCCTTCCGGCGTCGGGCAGTCGATGCCGCTCGCCTGGTTCAGCATCGACACGACGAGGTCGCGCCGGCCCTGGAAGATCGCCCGGTTGGTGTCGATGAAGTCCTGCGGACCGTTCAGCGCCTCGACCGCAGCCCATTGCGAGATCGAGCAGGCACCCGAGGTCTGCTGGCCCTGGATCATGTCCATGGCCTTGATCAGATGCACCGGGCCGCCGGCATAGCCGATGCGCCAGCCGGTCATGGCATAGGCCTTCGACACGCCGTTCATCGTCAGCGTGCGCTCGTAGAGCGCCGGCTCGACCTGGGCGGGCGTCGTGAAGGTGAAGTCGCCATAGACCAGGTGCTCGTACATGTCGTCGGTCAGCACCCACACATGCTCGTGGCGCATCAGCACGTCGGTCAGCGCCTTCAGCTCGTCGCGCGTATAGGCGGCGCCCGACGGGTTGGAGGGCGAGTTGAACAGGAACCACTTGGTCTTGGGCGTGATCGCCTGCTCCAGCGCCTCGGGCGTCAGCTTGAAATTCGTCTCGATGCCGGCCGGCACGAAGACCGGCGTGCCGCCGCAGATCGACACCATTTCCGGATAGCTGACCCAGTAGGGCGCCGGGATGATCACCTCGTCGCCGGGATTCATCGTCGCCATGAAGGCGTTGAACAGGATCTGCTTGCCGCCGGTGCCGACGATGGTCTGCTCCGGCTTGTAGTCGAGGCCGTTCTCGCGCTTGAACTTGGCGGCGATCGCCTGGCGCAGCTCGGGAATGCCCGACACCGGCGTGTACTTGGTCTCGCCGCGGTTGATCGCGTCGATTGCCGCCTGCTTGATGTTGTCGGGCGTGTCGAAATCCGGCTCGCCGGCGCCCAGGCCGATGACGTCGCGCCCCTGGGCTTTCAGCTCGCGCGCCTTCTGGGTGACGGCAATGGTCGCGGACGGCTTGACGCGGTCGAGGGCGGCGGCAAGAAATGCCATGGCTGTGATACTCCGGTTCTGCTTGGGGGGGCCCTTGCGGGGCCAAAATGGCGCGCGAACCCTAGGCCCAGTCCCGACGCGGTGCAAGGCGGGCGGCGGGTCACCCTCGCGCCGTTTTGCGGCTTGCCCCTGCTCGCCTGTGGGCTGGAAACCCCGGAGATCCGGCGCTCGGCGTCCGTCGATCACGGGCCGCAATGGCTGGCGTCAGCAGAATGAATTGGCGCCGCCGGCCGGCCTCGCCGATCCTGGCGCCACGCGACGCTCGGAGGATCCATGATCACCATCCACGGCATGGCCGATTCCGGCAATTGCTACAAGCCGCGGCTCCTGATGGCGCTGCTCGGCCGCCCCTTCCGCCACGCGGAGGTCAGCTGGCGGGACGGCGGCACGGCGTCCAAGGCGTTCCGGCAGAAGACCCCGATCGGCAAGATACCGCTGCTGGAAACCGGGGACGGCCGGTTCCTGCCCGAATCCAACGCCATCCTCTGTCATCTCGGCGAAGGCACCCGGTTCGTCCCTGACGATGCCTTCGAGCGCGCGCGGATGCTCGCCTGGATGTTCTTCGAGCAATACAGCCACGAGCCCAATGTCGCGGTCCGTCGCTCGCTGCTCTGCTACCCGGAGATGGCCGATGTCGCGACGCCCGAGCGCCTCGCGTCGACGCTCCGCGGCGGCAACAGTGCGCTGGAGGTGATGGAGGAACGGCTGGCGGGCCATGACTGGCTGGTCGGCGACGCGCCGAGCCTCGCCGACATCGCACTCTATGCCTACACCCATGTGGCGGACGAAGGCGGCTTCGACCTTGCCGCCTTCGCCGGCATTCGTGGCTGGCTGGCGCGGGTGACGGCCCTCGACGGATACCGCCCCCGCGACTGGCTGCCCGGCGCCTGAGCCCGGGCGGGCCCGCGCCGCTCGGATGCCGCGCGGCCGCTTCTGAAGACTACTGCGCCGAATAGACGACGCCGCAGGCGACACGTTCGCCGGCATCGCCCGAAGGCTGCGAGGTGTAATCGTCGGCGCCGCCATGGACCATGATCGCCGAGCCGTCGGCGTCGTTCAGCGGCGCGTCGCCGCCGGTCAGCGTCAGCGCCGGCGCGAGGGTCTCGAACGTGGCCGCGCCGTTGGTCGCCGTGAAGTTCGGCATGTCGCCGGCATGATAGCCGCCCTCTGCCATGTAGCCGTGGTCCTTGTCGGTCGGGTTGTAGTGCCCGCCGGCCGAGGTGAAGTCGCCTTCGCAGACACCGGTCTCGTGCACGTGGAAGCCATGCTCGCCATCGGCAATGTTGGTCAGGTCGGCCTTCAGCAGCAGGCCGTGCGGCGTCGGCGTCACCGTCACCGTGCCGGCAGAGCCGCCATCGGCGCTCTTCATCTCGACGGTGACCGGCTCCATGTTGTTCTGCATGCCGGATTTCATGCCGTCCGAGGGCGCGTTGGCCGGCTTGTCCGTCGGCATCGGCGTGGAATCCTGGGCCATTGCGGGAAAGGCGAGCAGCGCGGAAGATGCAAGAGCGAGGGCGGCGATGCGAAGCATGGGACGTATCCTTTCGGTTGCGTGGCTCCGGATGCGATCGGCATCCAGGGTCTCGTCGTCCCCCGCAACGGCTGCCCGGACGCGATCGTTCCGTATCCATCAGGCAGGCGTGAACGACCCCCGCCGCAGATCCTGCCGCGACATCCCGAAAGGCGCATGATGGCCCATCCCCTCGAAGCACTCTGGTCGCGGCTGGCCGGGCCCGCCGATCAGGGCCCCGTCGACTTCGCCCACCTGACCCGTCGCACGGTCCCCAACGACAGCCTCGCCGCATCCCCCGGCGCCACGACGGCCAAGGTCGACGTCACGCTGCCGGTCTATGCCGACGGCCCCGATACCGTGATGCGCCGGCTCGACGCGATGCTCGCGGACGATGCCAGCGCCGAGCGCGTCGACGACCGGACGAGTTCCACCTATCGCCGCTATGTCGTGCGCACGCGGCGCCTGCGCTTTCCCGACACGGTCGACGTCAAGGCCACGCCCGCGCCGGACGGCGGCACCCTCCTCCTGGCCTATTCGCGCTCGCTCCTCGGCAAGGGCGATTTCGGCTCCAACCGCAAGCGCCTGGCCCGCTGGGCCGGCGGCCTCGCCCGGATGGCGCGCTGACCGGACCGTCCGGACGCTGGACCCCGGCGTCGGCCCTGGTGCGCCGTCCGTCCGCCAGGACGCCACGGCCCTCGCCCCGCCTTGCACCCGTTCGCGGCCTCGGCTAGCCACGGCCGGTTCCTGCACCGGATGGCCTGCCGATGACCCGCCTTCGCGCCAATTGCCTGCTGCTTCTTGCCGGTGCCGTCTGGGGCATGGGTTTCGTCGCCCAGTCGACGGCCATGGACGCGGTCGGCCCGTGGACCTTCACGGCTGCCAAGTTCGCCATCGCTGCGCTGACCCTCGCGCCCTTCGCCATCGCCGAGCGACGCGCCGCCGCGGCCCCCGTGCCGGCGGCCACGCGCCTCGGCTTCGTGGCGGTCGGCACGCTCCTGTTCCTGGGCGCCATCACCCAGCAGATCGGCATCGTCACCACGACGGTGACCAATGCCGGCTTCCTGACCGGGCTCTATGTGGTGCTGACGCCGATCCTCGGCCTGGTGCTGCTGCGCAACCGGCCGCACTGGGTCGTGTGGCCGGCCGCCCTGACGGCGCTTGCCGGCATCGCGCTTCTGGGCGGCGGCAGCCTAACGGCACTCAATGGCGGGGATCTGCTGATGATCGTCTGCGCCCTGTTCTGGGCGCTGCAGATCGTCTTCGTCGGGATGTATGCGGGCCCCAGCGGGCGGCCCTACACCCTGTCCTTCGTACAGTTCTCCGTCACGGCCGGCCTCGCCGCGATCGGCACGCTCGTCCTCGAGGCGCCGACACTGGCGGCCCTCTGGCAGGTCTGGCCGGAGATCCTCTATGGCGGCGTCCTGTCGACGGGGCTCGCCTTCACCCTGCAGATCGTCGCCCAGCGCTACACGACGGCGGCACAGGCGGCGATCTTCCTGTCCTCCGAAGCCCTCTTCGCGGCCCTGTTCGGCGCGCTCTTCCTGGGCGAGCGGATCGCGGCCATCGGCCTTGTCGGCTGCGCGCTGATCTTCGCGGCCATGCTGGCGGTCGAGCTGGTGCCGATGCGGCGGCGCTGGGGACGGCAGGCCGGCGCCGGGCGGGCGTAACGGGACGCGGCTATCCGCCCGACAGGCTGAGCCCGGCGGCGGCCTAGTCGATCGTGTGGCGATGGGTGCGGCGGTACTCCTCGCGCATGCGGTGCGCGTCCTCGATGACCGCCACGGCGCCGACGAAGAAACCGGCGATGCGGTGGTGGAAGCGGCGGGGACGGGACGCGGTCTCGTGGCGGGTCATGGCGGGTCTCCTGCTGGGGATCGATGTTGCAATGCAACAGATAGGCCGCCCCCGCGCGGCGTGGCACCCTTTCGAATGCAAGGCAGCCTTGCATCGGTGCCGCGACGGGACCTGGCCCTGGCCGCTCCATCCCCGCCCGTCACGCTTGCGGGATCGGATCGCAGGTTGCCGCGTTGCGGCTGCGTCCCCGTTCCCGCCGCCTGCCCGGTGGCGGCTACATCCAGAAGGTCGCCATGGCACTCCTCTCGCTCCTCGGCGCGGCAATCGTCGCCTGGACCATCGTCGAACTCGGGCTGACGACGCTGACCGCCCAGGGCGCCGGCCCCCTCACCGCCCGGTCGATGCAATGGGGCTGGCGCCTGGCCCTGGCGATCACTGGCGGCGAGGAGCGCCGGCACAGGCTTCTCACCCTGTTCGGCCCGCTCATCCTGGCCGGCGCCGCGCTGATCTGGTTCCTCGGACTCTGGCTCGGCTGGTGGTTGGTCTTCCTCGGGAGCGGCGACGGCATCCTCAACGCCCAGACCAGGGTGCCGGCCGATGCGCAGGAGATGCTGTATTTCACCGGCTACACGCTGGCGACGCTGGGGCTCGGCGACTACCAGCCCACGGGCGCCCTGTGGCAGATGCTCACCACCCTGTGCGCCGCCAACGGCCTCCTCGCCCTCACCCTGTCGGTCACCTATCTCGTGCCGGTTATCTCGGCGGCGGTCGCCAAGCGGCAGCTGGCGATCCTCATCCATGGCCTGGGCAGCACGCCCGACGGCATCCTGACGCGCTGCGCGCAGTGCGGCAGCTACGCGCGGCTGGGCAGCATCCTCGACACGCTGTCGCCGGACATCGTCACCCTCGGCCAGCAGCATCTGGCCTATCCGGCGCTGCATTACTTCCATTCGCCCCAGGCCGCCGCGGCGCTGCCGCTCCGGCTCGCCGCCCTCAGCGAGGCGATCGACAGCATCGCCGCCACCGTGCCCGCCGACAAGCAGCCCGACAGCCTCGCCATGATGCGCTGCCAGTCGGCGATCAGCTCGTTCCTGTGGTCGCTGCAATCGGGCCATATCCGGCTGGCCGAGGACGAGCCGCCCCGCCCGCACAGCCACGTCGTCGCGCCGCCGGCCCCGGCCCACGAGCTGAAGCGGATCGCCGCCGGTCAGGCCGGATCGGTCGACCGCCGCCTCCTGCTGTCGCTGATTGAGAGCGACGGCTGGCACTGGCGTGACATCAATTTTCGCAACGACGACGACGGCGCCATGGAACGCCGGTCGCAGACTCCCGCAAGCTGACGCACCTCGTCGGACGACGGTCGCAGCACCTTCACCGAAGTCAGGTGCGGACCGGGTGTGCCGGGCGCAGATCGGCCAGTTCGGGCCGGAAGAACAGGCCGGACTTCAGGCTGTCGGCGATCCGTTCTGCCTTCATGTGGAAGACCGCCGCCGTCTCGGCGGAGAACCGGCGGCTCGTCGTTTCCCGCCACAGGCCCAGCCAGCGGTCGAACATCTGCAGGTCGATCTCGCCGCGATGGCGATGATGCACGGCGAAGGGATTGCCCTTGTAGCGGCCGGAAGTGAGCATCACCGACGACCAGAAGGCGGTCAGGCGCTCCAGATGCGCCGGCCAGTCAGAGACGGCCCGCTCGAACACCGGCCCCAGCACCGCATCGGCGCGCACATGGTCGTAGAAATCGTCGACCAGGGCGCGCAATTCGTCCTCGCTCACGATCGGCATCGCGTCGCGTTCGCCTGCCATGCCTCACCTCTCGACACGCGGGCGAACTGGCCCGCTGGATAAACATGTATTTCTGATATATGTTTTATCCGCACATCGGAAGAGGGAGAATGAAATGCGACTGACCCGCTACACGGACTATGCCCTGCGCGTCGTCATCTTCCTCGCCGCGCGGCCCGACGGCCTGTCGTCGATCACCGAGATCTCCGAGGCGTACGGCATTTCCCGCAATCACCTGTCGAAGGTCGTCCACGAGCTCGGCAAGGCCGGCTACGTCGCCACCCTGCGCGGTCGTTCGGGCGGCATCCGGCTGGCCCGGCCGGCCGGCGAAATCTCGGTCGGCGAGCTAGTACGGGCGACCGAGGACAGTTTCGACCTGGCCGATTGCGGACGCTGCATCATCCAGCCGGCCTGCGGCATGAGCGGCGTCCTGGCCGAGGCGGTGACCGCCTTCCTCGCCGTCCTCGACCGCTACAGCTTCGCCGACCTGCCCAGGCGGGAGATCGACATACTGGCGCTGTTTCCACTGGCCGAACCGGGCAATGCGCCGCGCGTGGCGGCGCGCGCCTGACATGGCCGATCATCCCGCACAGGATCACGCCGAAGACGTCGAGGTCGACAGCGCCGCGATCGCCGCGGCCCTCGGCCTGCCGGTCGCCTTCTTCCGGGCCGAACTGCGCCGGGGCCACGTCCGCGGCACCGTCGAGCGCGGCATCGGCGCGGATGCCGGCCGCCACCGCCTGGTCTTCCGCTATCGCGGCCGCATGCTGGTGATGATCCGCCACCCCGACGGCAGCCTCGCGCAGGAGGAAGCGTCCGACGCAGAGCCCGGCCCGCCCTGCCGGCCGTAGCTCCGCCCCATCCGACATCGCCTCGGGCGGACTGCCAAGTCCCGTCGCGTCTGCTATGAGAATCGGGCACGGACAGGAGACGCGCGATGGACGAGAACGACGAAGAACCCCGGGGCGAACTGACGATCCGGCTGCCGGCGATGCCCGCCGACGCCAATGCCAATGGCGACATCTTCGGCGGCTGGGTGATGTCGCAGATGGATCTGGCGGCCGGCATCCGCGCCGCCGAGCGGGCCCGCGGCCGCGTCGCCACCATCGCGGTCAACGCTCTGACCTTCAAGAAGCCGGTGAAGATCGGCGACACGCTCTGCGTCTATTCCAACATCGAGAAGGTCGGCCGCTCCTCGATCACCCTGTCCATCGAGGCCTGGGCCAAGGGCCGGGCCCAGCACGAGCGCACCAAGGTCACCGAGGCCTCCTTCGTCATGGTGGCGATCGACGACGAGGGCCGGCCGACCGCCGTGCCCAGCGAGACGCTGGACGACTGATCCGAAGCGCTCAGGCGCCGCGCGGCGCCCACAGGATGACCGCCGCCCCAACCAGGCACAGGCCGGCGCCGAAGAGGTCCCAGCGGTCGGGCCGGCTGCCCTCCACCAGCCACAGCCAGCCGAGCGACGCGGCGATATAGACGCCGCCATAGACCGCATAGGCCCGGCCCGCCGCCTCCACCGGCACCAGCGTCAGGAGGTAGGCGAAAAGCATCAGGCTCGCCACGCCGGGCACCAGCCACAGGCTGGAGGCGCCCGACCGCAGCCAGGACCACATGGCAAAGCAGCCGGCGATCTCGGCGATCGCGGCCGCGACATAGGTGACGGCGGTGAACGTGGCGGTCATCGGATCTCCCTCGGGCGCGGGCGCTCGGAGGCAGTGGGGCCGTGGCGACGCGCATCCGCCTGTTAGCATCGCTGAGACGGCCGGACCGGCCTTTTGCAGCTGACAGAGCCCACGGCAAGCGCCGCGGCCCGGTTGCCATGCGCGGGCCTGCGCCGTTATGGCGTTCCGCGACCATGGCGCCACCGGCGCGCCGCCCTGTCCCTGATTGCCCCGCCGCCCACGACACCCGAAGGTGCCCGCATGCTGCAAACCCTCGTCCGCGATTTCGGCTACATCCATCTTGGCATCGGCCTGAGCGGCAATCTCCTCTTCGTCATCGGCTCGGTGCTGTTCTTCAAGGCCTTCGAGGCCTGGTACACCCTCGCCGTCTGGATGTTCGTCATCGGCTCCACCGGCATGTTCCTGGGCTCGCTCGGCGAACTCGCCAGGACGATCTACGAGGCCCGGGAAAAGCGCCGTTCGGGCCACGACCGGAACTGACGCCACCCACCTATTTGCAGACGACGCGGCGGCGGTTCTTGGCGTCCAGATGCAGATGGTCGCGATGGGCGTAGTTGTAGCCCGGCCCCAGCACCGTGCCGAAATAGCGGCAGGCGGAGTGGCGGACGGCCTTCTGGAAGCTCTTCTCGCGGAAGGAGAAGAAGCCCTTCTTCTCCACGTCGACCACCGAGCCGTCGGAAAAGGCGAAGCCGCGCACGTCCAGCGCATTGCCCGACGCGTGCTCGGACACCGAGCGCGAGCCGGCGATGCGCGAGCAGCGATAGGAGGAGGCGTTCAGCACCGCCGTCGGCCGCTTCCACAATTTCCAACGTGCCGCCGACTTCACCTCGTCCTCGACCCATTGCGATATGCGCGCGGCGGCCGCGCAGTTCATCGTCGCGGCCGGCTTCATGGCGACGCCCTCGGCGATGGCGGTGATCTTCACCGGATGGGCTATGCCGCAGGATTTTCCCGAACCGACCGGATCGATGTCGACGAAGCTCACGCCCATCTTGCGCAGCGCCGCGCGGCACATGGCTTCGGCGCGCGGCAGCACGCGGTAGCCGCTCGGCGTCTGGTTCTCCAGGGCGCCGCGGCCAGGAACCGCAGCCTGCGGCGCCAGCGTGGTCGCCTCGCCCAGCGACGCGACCACGCTGCGCTGCGGCACCACCTGCGGCGCCGGTGCCGGCCGCGGCGGGGCAGCGCCGGGCGTCACCGCCTTCAGCCCGCTCCAGGGGTCGCCGGCCGGCTCGGCGTAGGCGGTGCTCTCGCGCGCCACGCTGACCGGCGCGCCCAGCGGCGGCGGACTGGCCTGCGGCTGCTGCACCATGGGCTGGACCGGTGCCGGCTGCACCGAGGCCGCGCTGGGGCTGCGGCCGAGAAGATCGCGGTAGAGGGAATCGTCGCCGGTCGCGGCGGCCGGCGGACTGGCGGGCTGGCTCGGGACGAAGGGCTCGGGTGTCGCGGCGGGGGCCGGCTGCGCCGCGCCCTGCCCGATGACGCTCGGCGTGTAGCCTTCGCCCGGCGCGGGCACGCGGCCACCCCAGACCATGCCCCCTCCCTGCGGAATCTCACCGGGCGGAACGGGCGGCGCGAAGCCGGACTGGCCGGCGGCTGGCTGCGAGGAAAGGCTCGCCGCCGCGATACAGGCGACGGCGAGCGCAGCGAAGCGCCATTCGCGAATACGCGATACCATGCGATGGCCTTTCGTCTTTCCGCGAAACTCGAGCGGACAGCCGGACGGTAGGCCGGTTTGGTAAGCGAAGAATGAACGCGACGAGGTTTCTGCCCGGCGCCTGCCCGTGCGACCGCCTCACCCCCGGGCAGACCGGGACCGCAGGACAGCGCTCAGGCGCCGCCCTCGTGGCGCAGCGCCTCGGCCAGCCAGCCGGCTTCCGCCTGCCGCAGCCGGCGTGCGGCCCGGGTCATCGGCCCGTCGGCCGACAGCAGCGCCGCGGTGCCCACGGCCAGGTCGCGCGCCTCGCCCGGCGTCGCCCCGCCAGGCCGGTCCGCTTCGCTGGGCAGGCATTGCGCCGGTGGGCGGGCCGCGGCCCCGAATGTCCTGGTCCGGTTGGTGATCATGGAGCGACCATGGGCCGGCGCGCCTGAACCGCGGCTGAACGGCGGCTTTTCGCAGGCCATCGCCGCCGGCCGCCCTATGTAAAGACAGACGCAGCGTCCGGTGGGCGTGCGCGGCGTCCAACCAACGGAGCTGACACATGTCTTCCCTGAATTTCGATCTGCCTGCCGATTTCTTCTGGGCGAAGTCGGCACGCCGCGTCAGCCCGCGCGGCGGCGTCGCGCACAAGCGGTTCGAGACGCTGGCCGAGGCGATCTGCTGCGCCGTCGAGGATCACGGAACCCAGCGCTACAGCGTCTCGATCGACACCGACGAGACGTCGCTCTCCATGGACGAGGTCGACGCGGTCTATCGCAGCGACGCCTTCGCCGCCTACCGCAAGCGCTACAGCGCCGCCTAACGCCCCTCACCGCAGACCTGATCCGCATCCGGAAGGCACCGCCGGCAGTTTCACACGCCCGCGGCGTTGCAGCGGACGGCACCGCGCCGTCCGCCACGCGCCGCTGGCGTCCCATCCCGCGTCAGCGATCGCGGTTGCGCAGGATCCACGTCACGAACAGGGCGGTCGGCAACGCCATCGCCAGCACCTTCGACGAGCCGCGGCGCCGGTCGAGCAAACGCTGCACGTCGTCGCGCCGGTTCGGCAGTTCGGGCGCCGCGTCGGCGCCCGAGGCCTTGCCGATCGTGTCTGCCATGGTGGCGCCGCGCGCGCCCATGGGCTGGGCCGGGGCATGGGTCGTGTCGCGGATGGTCTGGTGCTCCATCTCGGCGTTCAGCTCGCCGCCGACGATCAGGATGATGGTCGAGATCCAGATCCAGGTCATGAAGCCGATCAAGGCCCCCAGCGAGCCATAGGTCGCGTTGTAGGAGCCGAAATTGGCCACGTACCAGGAAAACAGCACCGACACCGCGGCGATCACCACCACCGTCAGCACGGTGCCGGGGGTGATCCAGCGCCATTTCGCCCGGGTCCGGCTCGGGCCCCAGTGATACAGCGCGCCGATGCCCAGGAAGACCAGCGCGAACAGGGCCGCATAACTGGCCAGGCTCACCAGCCACTGGGTGCCGCTGCCCAGGCCCAGGAACCCCAGCACCAGCGGTAGGCCGACGACGAGGCCGATGAACAGGATCACCGCGACGATCGCCCCCAGGGTGAAGACGAAGGACACCGCGGTCAGCTTGACGAAACTGCGCTTCTCCGCCTCGTCATAGGCCACGTTCATCGCCTCGAACAGCGACTTCATGCCGGCATTGGCGCTCCACAGGGCAATGGCCAGCGAGATTGCGAAGGTCAGGCCCAGCGTGGTGGTGCCCTGCTCGGCGAGCCGCGTTAGCTGCTCGTTGATGATCTCCATGCCGCCGCCGGGGATCACCGACTGCAGCATCGCGGCATGCTCCTGCACCGTCGCCGGATCGGCGAACAGGCCGTAGACCGACACCAGGGCCGAGAGGGCGGGCACCAGCGCCAGCAGCAGGTAATAGGTCACGCCGGCGGCGATCAGCATTACCCGGTCCTGGCCGATCTCGCCGTAGACCCGCCACAGCACGTCCTTCCACCCTGCGGCCGGCAGCTGCGAGGGCCACGCAGCCCGCCGCCCCCTCGCCGCGCCCTGCCCCGCCACGTCCCCGGTTCTGCTCGTCATCAATCCGCACTCCTTCGTCCGTTCACAGACGGCAACGGCTCGGACGCCGATCCGTTGCCACGCGGCGGCGTGGGTGTCGGGCGCGTGCTCCCTGGCCGGCCGCGCAGATGGAGCCCGACTGGACGTCGCATCCGGCTTGCTGCACGCCCCTGCTGCGACGTGGCGAAGTCCGTCGGACCGATCGACGGGCCACGCGTCCGCCTCAACGTTCCGTGAACAGTTCTGACTTGTTTCGGCTCAGAATGGCTTCCATTTCAAAGAAAAGGCGCGGCACCCGAGCAGGATGCCGCACGCGCAACAGGGACCCGGTTGACGTCGTTGCGTCCGATCCCTCGATCTTGCAGGACGAGCTCTTCGTCCGACGAACCGCCTGGGAGGCCATATTGTCTCAGACCCGTCTGAACCGCAGGACGATGCTGGCGGCCGGTGCCGCCGTCGGTGGTGCCTTGCTGACGAGTGGCGTCGCCGGCTTGCTCGTCCCCGCGCGCGCCCAGGGCCTCGCACCCACGCCCTCCATGCGCGGCGGTTCGAACAATTATCGTCCCGGTGCGCCGATCGTCGAACGAATCGGCAATGGCGGCTTCTGGATGTCGGGCCGCGTTCGCCGTGCCGGCGACGGCGCTCCGCTCGAAGGCATCCGCATCCAGGTCTGGGCGCACACGACAGAAGCCTACGAACGCGATCCGGAAAGCCACGGAGCCACGCTGACCGGCCCCGACGGCGTGTTCCGGCTGGAAATGCCGCAGATCGTACCCGCGTTCGGCCAGGCGCACGGCCATCTGGCCTATGACGATCCCGAATTCGAGGCCGTCTTCCTCCGGCCCCTCATGTCCAGTCCGAAAGACACGAGCCTCAGCGCCGACTTCGTCCTGCAGCCGGCCTGACTTCATGTCGTTGTCCATCCGGGCCGTTCTGGGCTTATCGGCTCTCGCCGTCGCAGTCGTCGGCCCTGTCGTGATTGCAGCGACGAGCGAATACCTCGCCTATCGCAGCGGGATCTATATCGCGGCAGGCTTTGCCGGGATAGCAGCGATGGCGCTGCTCCTCCTTCAGCCCCTTCTCGCGGCCGGATATCTGCCCGGAATCGGCATGCGAGACGGGCGCCGGGTCCACCAATGGGTCGGGATGACCCTCGTCGCCGCGGTCGTTGCCCATGTGGGAGGCCTCTGGCTGACGAGCCCGCCGGACGTCGTGGATGCGCTGCTCTTCGATTCTCCGACGCCGTTTTCCAACTGGGGCGTCGTCGCCATGTGGGCGCTTTTCGCGGCGGCCACGCTGGCCGCCCTGCGCAGGAAGCTGCGCATCCGTCCGCCGATCTGGCGTTTCGCCCATACGGCGCTGGCGACGATGGTCGTCGTTGGCAGCGTCGTCCACGCGCTGCTGATCGAGGGCACGATGGGCACGATCTCGAAGGTTTTTCTCTGCATCCTGGTCCTGGCCGCGACCGGCAAGGCCCTGTCGGATCTTCGAAGCTGGGCCGTGCTAAAGCGATTGGGCAGCCGCCATTGATGTGTCCGCGTCCCGTAGGGACCCCACCGCCAGGGACGATGTGACCGAAGAGGATCGACGCGAGAGCGGGGTGCCGCAGGCGGCCCCCGGCAAGCTGCGACGGCCACGCCGCTCGCCGCCCCCTCGCCGCGCCCTGCCCCGTCATGTCCCCGGTTCTGCTCGTCATCAATCCGCACTCCTTCATCCGTTCACCGGACGGCAACGGCGCGCAAATCCATTGCCCCTGGGTGGCGCGTCGGTGAGTGCGGCTGGCAGCTGGAGCCCGCCCTGAGATTGCGACGCCGGCAAAAGCCCGCGTGCCGAGCCGATCTTGCCACCACACCGTTACGACAGCTTTTTGTTCATGGGTCCTTAGCTTAGGAGAAAGACGCCATGGTCTCCGCCACTGGCAATCTTGGAGGCAAAGGCGGCTATGGCGCGATGTCTTTCAACAGTTTGCCTCTGTGCATTGGGTGCATTGTTTCTGGGTGCTCCGGCGTTTGCGGGTGAGCTCGACCTTCCGCAAGGCAAGCCGATCCTCGAGGTATCCGGAGCGATCTCGTCGACCAATATCGGCGAAACCGCCGTCTTCGACCGGGTCATGCTGGAGGCGCTGGGGGCCGAGAGCATCACCACCAAGACGCAGTGGTCCGATGGCCGAACGGAATTCTCGGGCATCCGCCTCGCCAAACTGATGGAAATGCTGGGTGCCCAGGGGAATTCCGTCACCGCCACTGCGCTCAACGACTATGTCACCACCATTCCGATGACGGACTTTTTCGATTTCGACGTGATCCTGGCTCTGAAGCGGGACGGAGAATACATGTCGGTGCGCGAAAAAGGCCCTCTGTTCATCGTCTATGACTATGACAGCGATCCGGTCCTACAGACGCAGACCTATTTTGCTCGCTCCGCGTGGCAAGTTACGAAGCTTGTCGTCGAATGAATATACCTGAAGGTCGCACCGAAGATCGGAGGGAGCTTGAACGGCTGCATCTGCTCTTCACCGGGCTCGCCTGGGGCCTCATTCTCTGCGGCATCGGTCTCATCCTCCTCCTGGTGACGCAAAACAGGCTCCTCGGGCAGAACCATGAGAGCCTGAGCGCGACCGCAGCCCAGCTTGCCGAGACCCACGGTGTTCTGACCTTGCAGAACCAGCGTTTCGACAAGGGCTTCATCCAGAATATGACGAGTTCTTCCGATGCCTCGGCCATCGTGGAGATCGTTACCGACCTGGGCAAGAAGCTCGGGATCAGGACAACGGCCGAGGGCGTGGAGACCGAGGAGCAGTTGAGCTACCTCCAGCTCATCGGATGCACGCAGGTGCAGGGCTAACTCTTCTCACGCCCGAAGCCGGCCAGCGAGCTCGACGTATCGCGTTCCAGGACGCTGGCGGGGTTGCTCAAGGTGAGCCCGGATGTCGCGCACCGACAGACCGGCGGCATACAATTCGATGATCTTGTCATCGATCCCGTCGATTCGGGTCTGACCCTCTTCACAAGCTCGGGTTCGAAACTGCCATCCCGGTCGCGGGGAGCGGCTAGCGGTTCCCCGTCCTGCCCCTTCACACGCTTGGTCGTGGTCCCGTTGCGTCGGTTCGTCTGACCGGGAAGCGGTTCCGCTCCGGCCTCGTAGCCCAGATGCGCTGTCAGTTCACCGCCAAGCATTCGCTCCATCAGTAGGGTCTTCAGCTGCTTCATCAGCCCTGCGTCGCCAAGCAGATCATCAGGACGCTCGCAGCCCTTCAGCAGCTCGTCCAGTAGCTCGTTGGATATTGTCATCGTCCTTGCTCCTCTCAGGAAGCATGGACCGGTTCAGCCATACACAAAAGACCGGACACTCCCGTGGGAGGCGTGCGTGAGCCTTGAAGACCGCCTGACAGCCAGTGGACCGGTCGACCGCTCGACCATGCCATCATGGTGGTCGGCGACCGAGTATGCCTCGCTCGCCTGCCCACGCCTTTGGTCCGACATATCCTGTCGCAGCCCGGGACCGTCGCCGCCCTCCTGACGGCCAGAAACCTCAGCCTTCCGCAAGTGCGCCGCCAATGCCGACCGGGATACGAGACCCCCTCGCCCGGCGGCACGAGCGACGCGTGGACGGCGCTCAGGGACGGCGCCAGCTCTGGACGGTCTTGCAGAACATGCCCATCAGGCAGCCCTTCAGGTCGAGCTGCGTGCCGCGCACCGTCATCGAGCCCTTGTAGGTCTTGCCGGCGCTCGGATCGGTGATGGTGCCGGGATATTCCGGCCCGGTGCCGGCGACCTCGGCAATGCGCTGGCCCTGATAGGTGCCCGTCGCCACCACCGAACAATAGCCGTTGCCGCAGGGCGCGATGGTCACGCGCTCGCCATTCTCGGTCAGCCAGTCCCCCGTGAGGGCCTGCGCGGAGGCGGTGCCGGCCGCGCCGACGCACAACACCGCGACGAGGGCGGGACGGACGATATTCATGGGCAAGAACTCCTGGCAATGGGACGCCCGCTTCCGCGGCGCCGATTGCCCGAGGCCATGCCGCGGCGATCTGCCGAAATTACGACATTCCGCCATAAAACCCGCCGCCGCGGCGAGATGTCGCTCGCGCCGTCGATGGAGGGCCATCTGCGCCGCCACCGCCTCTCCGGTGCAGAATCGGCCACGCACGCCGCCCACCCCGCCCCCAGTCTCCCGCCCGCAGCTTTGCGCCCGCATCCCCGCTTCCAACCCCGCGGCGCGGTCCCTATATGTTCCGCCATGGCTTCCAGATCCCGCACCCCCCGCTCGAATCCCACCCCCGTCGAGGAGAACGCGCCCTTCGATCCGGGCGCGCCGGCGCGCCGCGGCGGATTTGCCGAAGCGCCCCAGGCGGATTTCGCCGCCGACCGGGAGTTTGCCGGGCCGGTGTCCGGCTGGGCCGACGAGATCGCCGAAGGGCTGGAGACCCAGGCCGAACACGTCGCCGATGGCGCGCCCCCCGACGCGGCGCCGGCCAAAGTGAAACCCGCCGCCAGATCCGGCAAGGCCACGGGCAAGACTCCGCCTGCCACCGGCGCCCGCCCCGGCAAGACCGCGCGCGGCACGTCCATGGGCGGCACCAGCGACCCCAAGAAGCGCGCCGCCGCCGGGCTCAACCCGGTGGCCGGCATGGATCTCAGCCTCGAGGACGCCCAGGGCCTGCCCGAGGGCGGCGTCACCGCCACGGTCGACGCGCTGACCAGGCTGATCTCCGAGGGCGATCCGCTGCTCAAGGACGGCAAGGTCTGGATTCCCCACCGCCCGGCCCGGCCGGACAAGTCCGAGGGCGGCGTGCCCTTCCGCATCGCGTCCGACTACACGCCCCAGGGCGACCAGCCGACGGCCATCGCCGACCTCGTCGCCGGCATCACCGACCACGACCAGACCCAGGTGCTGCTTGGCGTCACCGGCTCCGGCAAGACCTTCAGCGTCGCCAACGTCATCGAGCGGACCCAGCGCCCGGCCCTCGTCCTGGCGCCGAACAAGACGCTGGCCGCCCAGCTCTACGGCGAGTTCAAGAACTTCTTCCCCGACAACGCCGTCGAGTACTTCGTCTCCTATTATGACTACTACCAGCCCGAGGCCTACGTGCCGCGCTCGGACACCTTCATCGAGAAGGAATCCTCGATCAACGAGCAGATCGACCGGATGCGCCACGCCGCCACCCGCGCGCTCCTGGAGCGCGACGACGTCATCATCGTCGCATCGGTGTCCTGCATCTACGGTATCGGCTCGGTCGAGACCTACACGGCGATGACCTTCCAGATGGCCATCGGCGACCGGCTCGACCAGCGCCAGCTCCTCGCCGACCTCGTCGCCCAGCAGTACAAGCGCCGCGACATGGATTTTCAACGCGGGAGCTTCCGCGTCCGCGGCGACACCATCGAGATCTTCCCCGCCCATCTGGAAGACCGGGCCTGGCGCATCTCGCTGTTCGGCGACGAGATTGAATCCATCCAGGAATTCGACCCGCTCACCGGCAGCAAGACCGACGACCTCAAGTCGGTGAAGATCTACGCCAATTCCCACTATGTCACGCCGCGCCCGACGCTCACCCAGGCCGTGCGCTCCATCAAGGAGGAGCTGCGCCACCGCCTCGTCGAGCTGGAAAAGGCCGGGCGCCTGCTGGAAGCCCAGCGGCTGGAGCAGCGCACCCGCTTCGACATCGAGATGATCGAGGCCACCGGGTCCTGCCCCGGCATCGAGAACTATTCGCGCTACCTCACCGGCCGCCAGCCCGGCCACCCGCCGCCGACCCTGTTCGAATACCTGCCCGACAACGCCCTGGTCTTCATCGACGAGAGCCACGTCACCGTGCCGCAGATCGGCGCCATGTATCGCGGCGACTTCCGCCGCAAGGCGACGCTGGCCGAATACGGGTTTCGCCTGCCCTCCTGCATGGACAACCGCCCGCTCCGCTTCGAGGAGTGGAACGCCATGCGGCCGCAGACCGTCGCGGTCTCGGCCACCCCCGGCAGTTGGGAAATGGAGGAGGCCGGCGGCGTCTTCGCCGAACAGGTCATCCGCCCCACCGGCCTGATCGACCCGCCGGTCGAGATCCGCCCCGCCCGCTCCCAGGTCGACGACCTCGTCGGCGAGATCCGCGAGACCGTCGCCAAGGGCTACCGGGTGCTGGCCACCGTGCTCACCAAGCGCATGGCCGAGGACCTCACCGAATATCTCCACGAGCAGGGCATTCGCGTGCGCTACATGCACTCCGACATCGACACGCTGGAGCGCATCGAGATCATCCGCGACCTGCGCCTCGGCGCCTTCGACGTGCTGGTCGGCATCAACCTGCTGCGCGAGGGCCTCGACATCCCCGAATGCGGCCTCGTCGCCATTCTCGACGCCGACAAGGAAGGCTTCCTGCGCTCGGAGACCTCGCTGATCCAGACCATCGGCCGCGCGGCGCGCAACATCGACGGCAAGGTCATCCTCTATGCCGACCGCACCACCGGCTCCATGGAGCGGGCCATCGCCGAGACCAGCCGGCGCCGCGAGAAGCAGGAGGCCTACAATGCCGAGCACGGCATCACCCCGGCCTCGGTGAAGGCGCAGATCGCCGACATTCTCGACAGCTATTACGAAAAGGACCATGTGCGGGTCGATGTCGGCCCCGGCGCGACGGAAGGCGCCCTGGTCGGCAACAACCTCCGCAGCCATCTGGAGCATCTGGAAAAGCAGATGCGCGACGCCGCCGCCGACCTCGACTTCGAGACCGCCGCGCGCCTGCGCGACGAGCTCAAGCGCCTGCGCGCCAAGGAGCTGGAATATGGCGGCATCCCCGGCGGCGACGCCTCGCCGGACGCGGCGCTCTCCCCCCATGTCGCGCCGGTCGGCCCCCGCGGCGACGGCAAGGCCGGCAAAAAAGCCGCCCGGGGCGCGTCCCCCGAGCCCGGTGACACCGCCGCCGACGCCATCGCCTTCGAGGAGGACGCCATCTCCCCGGTCACCGGCCGCTCCAAATACGGCCGCAAGACCAAGCGCGACCGCTCCCCCGCCGGCGGCGAACGTTTTGGCCCACGCGGGGAACCGCTCAAGCCTCGCGGCGAAGGCCCCGCCGCGGCCCCCGCCTCGCTGTTCCGCAAGCCGTCCCTGGACGACATGGGCCCCGGCACCGACGCGGCCCTCCCGGCCGGCCGCCCTCATGGCGAGCCTGCCGAACCGCGCGGGGCCTCCTATTTCCGCAAGAACTCCCTCGACGAAATGACCGTCGGCCGCACCGAAAAGCCGACCGGCAAGGCCCCGCC
Source organism: Aurantimonas sp. A2-1-M11 (assembly GCF_036549475.1). Lineage (NCBI taxonomy): Bacteria > Pseudomonadati > Pseudomonadota > Alphaproteobacteria > Hyphomicrobiales > Aurantimonadaceae > Aurantimonas > Aurantimonas sp. A2-1-M11. Next base: position 44,424 of record NZ_JAZHLI010000010.1, read on the forward strand.
GAGGAAGCCCGCGACGGCGAAGCAGCCGAACTCCCCCCCTGTGGGGGAGATGTCCGGCAGGACAGAGGGGGGTGGGTCATCCACCAACGCCCCTCATGGTGAGCCTGTCGAACCACGCAGAGGCGACCCCGACTCCCCCGCCCCGATCCGCCGCGAACGCATCGGCCGCGGCTCCCACGAGGGCCCCGCCGACCAGCGCCGCAAGCGCCGCCCCGGCAAGACCGGGCGTCCGGGGCAGTAGGGGCGGCGGGACTTCAAAATTCCGAACGCGCCCGTATACTTGCAGCAGATGCCGGAGCTGCCCCGATGACCCGCGTGGAAAAGATCGAAGCCGAAATCGCCTCCCTCTCCGGCGCCGAGCGGGCGCGCCTGCGCGCCTGGTTCGACGCCTACGATGCCGACCGCTTCGACGCGGCGATCGCGCAGGACGCCGCGTCCGGCACGCTCGATGCCCTTGCCGACGCCGCCCTCGCCGACTTCCAGGCCGGGCGGACGCGCCCTCTGTGATCCATCACGCGGCCGCTTCCTTCTGGAAGGCCTACAACGCACTCCCTGCCCCGGTCCGCAGTCAGGCCGACAAGAAATTCGCGCTGCTCAAGGCCGACCCCGACCGCCCGTCGCTGCGCTTCAAGCCAATCGGGCGCTTCTGGTCGGCCCGCATCGGCCTTCGCTGAGGGGGCGTGCCGCCCACCAGGACTAGTGCGCAGTCTGAACAACAAAGTGAGTTTGAAAACAAATTCGTCGGGTGATGCGGCTCTTGGTGTCGGCGCGGCGTGAAATTGGCCTTAGCACCAAGCCAGGTGACCGATAGCCGCCCCCCACTTATCCCCGCCCCTCCCCGTCCCCCATACTCCCCCCATCGCTGCCCACGGCGGGCACGGACGATCGCCGGGATCGGTCGGGGGCGGCGAGCGGTGTCCGCGACGGGGCGTCTTCCGGAGACGCGCCGGCCCGGACGGCCCGAGACAGTGCCGGACCGTCCCCCATTAGGAGGGGGCCGCGGATCGCTCCGCTTGAGCCCGAAAGGGCGAAGAGCCGGCCGGAAGGGGGTCCCAGCGCAACAGCTGGGCAGTGACTCCTTCCATCGGGCTGCCAAGACACCGCGCGGATCGCCGACGGCGTGCCGCCTCTTGCCTTCCCCATGGCGTGCCGTCGGCGATCCGCCGCCCGCCCCAGGAAGACGACCGCCGGCCCGGCAACGGGCGCGGCGCCGCATCCGCACGCCATGTGAAACGTCCCCGATGAAGGAGCCGCCCATGGCCGAGGACCCGCCGATGACGCCCGAGGAGATCGCCGACAGCCACCGCCGCGCCACCGCGCATCTGGCGCTGGTCACCGCCGCCCTTGCCGGCCGGCCGAAACCGCCCCGCGTTGCGCGCCCCCGCTTGGCACAGGCCCGGTCGGCGCATCTGCGGCCGGCCCGGTCCGGGCCGGCGCACGCCCCGTCACAGGCCCCTGTGGCGGAACGGGCCGACCGGCTGATGCCCAGCGCCGCCTGGCTGCTGGCAGCCATCTGCCGGCGCGGCTCCTGCCGGCGGGCCCCCCGCGCCTGCCGCTAGGGCGAGCGCCCGGGCGACCGGCCGCCCGAGGCCGCGGCCCAGGAAGCCCCCTGCTTCGCCGCCCTGCCGCGCCCGGTGCGCCTGGCCCTGCCCTACGCGATGATGTGCCTGCTCACCCCGGCCGCCTTCCGCGACCCCATCCTCCTGCGCCGCGAAGCCGAAACCATCCGCGCCGCGAAAGGGGCGCTGGCGGAGATGCAGGGCGCTGAAACGGCGGGTGACGCGCCGGCGGGCATCGGAGCGGGCGACATCGACGCAGGAGACAGGCGCGGCGCCCCTGCTCCCACATCCTGAGCCTGTCGAAGGACGGGGGAGCAGGGGTCCAGCTGCGCCGAGCGCCCCTCGTCCTTCGACAGGCTCAGGATGAGGGGCTACGGAGATGGGGGGCTACTGCAGCGGCTCAGCGGCAAAAGCCGCGCCCTACCCCCAGTCGCGCCGCATCGTGGCCATGCCGTTGCGACGGCTCAGCTCCTCGTAGCCGGCGGCCTCGTAGACCCGCAACGCCGGTTCGTTGTCGAGCTCGACCTTGAGGGTGATGGAAATGGCGCCCAGGTCGCGGGCGGCCTCTTCGGCCAGCGCCGCCAACCGGGCGCCGGCACCGCCGCGGGCCGCCGCCTCGACGAAGACATAGACCAGATGGCGCACCTCCGGCCCGATGCCGACGCGCAGGGCGAAGAAGCCCACCTCGCGACCGGTCTCGTCGACCAGGTAGAACGAGGCGTCGTCGGCCTCGTTCAGCCATTTTTCCTGCCATTCCAGCGGATCGAAGGGATGCTTGGCGTTGGGATTGACCAGAGCGAGGTCGTCCTCCTCCACCAGCATCCGGGCGAGCGGGGCGAGGTCGAAGGGCGCATTAGGGCGCAGGGCAAGGTCGGACACGGGCGGCTCCATGGCGGTCGAGACGATGGCGCGCCCTCGCACGGACCGGCCGCCGTTTCAACCGCCGGCGGGCCGGGAACCGCCCCATGTCATCCAGGCGAACCCCGTCAGCGCGGGACGGCGGTGTCCATTATCGAGGCCTGGGATTCCCAGCGGGCGCTGCGCACCTCGTCGGACGGCGTCGCGCAGGCGCCGAGCGCCAGGAGGGCCAGCAGGGGAACGAGCTTCATCGGGTCGGGCTCCGGTACGAAGGAAGAGATCGGCAAGGACGGGGCCGACTGTCCGGCCTTTTGCGGCGCAAATCCTGTGGCGCGCCGGCCGGCCGGGCGGGATTGCGATCAGTGCGGATTCTGGCCCGGCACGATGCCGCCGGAGGGCGTGTCGGCCATCACCGAGGGCGTCACGCCGTTGACCAGCGGCTGGGCCGAGGCCCGGCCATAGCGGCTGCCGAAGCCGTAGAGCCACGGGATGCCGGGGCTCACCGGGCGCAGCACCACGCGCCCGTCCGACAGGACGACGCGCCGGGACTGGGCCTTTTCGCGCTCCGACAGCCGCACGCCCACCGTCTGCTGGGCGGCAGCGGGCAGGACCGGCAGGATCAGCACGGCGGCGATGAGGGCGGCGAAGGTGCGGTGCATGACGGGCTCCGTTTCGAGATTGTCGCGAGAGCAACGCGCGGCGCACCCCGCGTGTTGCAGGGCGTCATTCGGGGATCTGTCCCGGCACGATGCCGTCGGACGGCGTCGAGCGGTCGACCACACTCGAACGCTCGCCCGCCATGTTGCCCTGGCAGCCGGCGACGGCCAGGCCCGAGACGATGGCGGCGATGGTGATGATGCTGCGCATGATTGGCTCCTGTGGTTGCATTCGGCCAGTCAACGGCTGCACCGCCCGGCGGTTGCCGCGCCCCGTCGCACGCCTGCGTGAGGCGGCGCATCAGCGTTTGCGGGCGAGCACCAGATGCCCCGCCGCCGGCTCGCCCTCCTGCCGGCGCACGACGATGGGCGCGCATTCCAGCGTGTCGAAGCCATGCGCCGCCAGCCGGTCCCGCACGTAGCCTTCCTTGTGGTGAAAGCGCTGGTGCGGCCCCACCATGAAGTCCCGTGCGCCGAACTGCGCCTCCGGCAGGGTCTCGGTGGAGAAGCCGAGGAGGCCCCCCGCCACCATGCGCGCGGCGGTCGCGGCAAACAGCGGGTCGAGGCCGCCCAGATACGGCAGCACGTCCGTCGCTACCACCAGGTCGAAGGGCTCGGGCTCGTCGAACTCCTCCAGGAAGCCCACGGCCTCGCCGATATAGAGGTGATCGTAGACACCCTTGTCGAAGCAGGTCTCGATCATGCCCTCCGACAGGTCGACGCCGATCAGCGTCGCGATGCGGTCCCGCAGCGCCTCGCCGGCCAGGCCGGTGCCGCAGCCCAGGTCGAGCGCGCGTTCGTGGCGGGCCGGGCCGATCGCCGCCAGCCGCTCCGCCATCAGCCCCGGCACGCCATAGCCGAGCTGGCGCACCAGGATGTCCTCGAAATCGTCGGCATGCTGGTCGAACAGGGTCGCCACATAGGCGTCGCCGGCCGAAACCGGCGCCTCGCCCTCCCCCATCGCCGCGATCCGGACCGCCGCACCCGCATGGTCGTCCGGGTCGAGCGCCAGGCAGCGGCGATAATGCTCGGCCGCCGCCGCCGTGTCGCCGGCCTTCTCCATGGCCAGGGCCCGGTCATACGCCTCCGCCAGTGCGGCCTCGTCGATGCTCGCGTCGCTCATTGCCGGCTCCTCTGCCTTTGCTGCGCCCGCTCTTAGGGCAAAGCCGCCTCCGGCAAAAGCCGGACGGCTGTGGTCAGGATGATGGCCCGACCTCCAACCGTTCGGCGATCGCCAGGGCGGCCGCGACGATGTGGGCCGCCGGCATGCTGCAGAAGATCTCCGGCATCGCCGCGATCTCTTCGGCCTCGGCCGCACCCTCGTCGCTCAGCGGCACATGGAAGAAGCCGAAATGGCGAACCCCGAGCACTTCTGCATGGAACGCCAGACGGTAGAGCGTATCGTTGCACAGATAGCCGCCTGCATCCGACGACCATTCAAACGACACTCCGGCGCCCCGAAGCGCCTCCGCCACCGCGGTCCACGGCATGTTGCAGGCGAGGGCCTCCGGTCCATCCAGCACCGCCGGCCCGGATGGAAAGGCCCCGACCGCGTCGGCCTGACCGAGCTTGCGACGGTTGCGGGCCACGCGCTCGATGCGCAGCCGCTCGGCCCGCTGGTGCAGGCCAAAGAGAAGGACCGCGGTCGGCGCAACCGTCTCGATGAGCCCGCGCAACCGCGGCCAGCTCGCATCCCACTCGACCGGCAGCACGGCGGCATGGAACGCCTGGCCGTGGCGCGGATCGGTCTCGAGTGTCTTCGCCATGGCCTCGGTCGGATTGCGCGGCGCACCAGGAAAGGAGGAGAATCCGCAAACGAGTATTGTCATTGGGGAGGAATGCCTTGGGGAAAATGCGCCCGACACTGGCGGCGATCTGTCTTTACAGCGCGTTTGGGATGTTGGAAGCTGCAATGTCTGTCCCGAATTGGCACGTTGCAAGTGTCGTGCAAACGCTGCTTGCCGAGCCGGATACGGGATAGCAATGAAGGAGGGTTCGGGCAATCTCGCGAACAAGGGTCATGGACGAGCTGCGTATCGGGGGCGCATCCTCCGGGTGGTCTGCGCGAAACCTCGGACCACGATGTATCGGTTCCTTTCCTAGTCAAGACTTGCCTGCCACTGCCAAACGGCGACTCGCAATGCCAGGATAAGGAATTCCGACGATGGCACAGACCGGCACGGTCAAGTTCTTCAATACCGAAAAGGGCTTCGGTTTCATCAAGCCCGACAATGGTGGTGCGGACATCTTCGTCCACATCTCTGCCGTGCAGGCGTCCGGCCTGCCCGGTCTGGAGGAAAACCAGAAGGTGTCCTACGACACCGAACCGGACAAGCGCGGCAAGGGCCCGAAAGCCGTCAACCTCGCAGCGGACTGATACGCCTGCACGATGGCTGCCCCCGGGACTGCCCCGGTGCCGCACCGTGACATACAAACTGGGAAAGCCGGAAGCGTTTCTGCGACGGGCTTTTCCTTCAGACGCCGCACCGTTTCATTTCGACACGGAAGCGTCTGGCACGCAACGTGCAAGGCCACCTCCGAATGCCTGCAAAAGGCCGAAACGGGAGTGCGATCCATGTCTCAACGCCATCGACCGAGCCAACGCGGAACCGGCGGCCTTGCCGTCGCTGCCAGCCTCGCCGCGATGTTGCTGACGGCTACCTCCGCCGGGAGCCAAACCTATCTCGACGGGGGCGGCGGCAGCAGTTCCCGGCCCCAGACCAGCGATCCCACGGGCGGCTTTCTTGACGGCGGCGGGCCCTTGCAGCGCCGATCCGGCACGCGCGCCGGCAATCGCCGCGGCGGCTTTCTCGATGATGGCGGCAACATCAGCACCCGGCCCGACATCGTCATCGGTTCCGGTCGCGACGAAGAATTCCTGCGGGACGGGGGTTCCATCACCACTGCTCCGGACATCGTCTTCTCGGACGAACGCGAGGAATTTCTCGAGGATGGCGGTTCGATCACGGTCGAGCCGAATGTCCTGATTGATGGCAGGCACTTGCGTGGCGGTCGGGGGTGGCAGGAAGTCGCAGCGCCGCGGACCTATCGTCGCTCCTCAGGTTCCTTCACCGTCATCACCAGCGACATCGGTGACCGCCAAGTGCGCACCGCCGCCTACGCGCCGGCGGACGGCATCAACCGGACGCGACCACGGGCGAAGGTGATCGACGTGGAGAGCATGCGCCTCGACAACCGGCCAATGCCGGCGTCCGGCATCGAAGTGATCTACAAGATCGGCGGACCGAAGATCATCCGCATCGCACCGGGCTATGGTCAGCGCGTTGCCGCGACGGATACGGATCGGGCCATGGCGCGACCGACCCCGCGCGCGTCACCACCGTCGGCCCCATGGACCCGCGAATGGCTGGACCGCTGCACCCGCGAACACGAAAGCTTCGATCCCGACTACGGCACCTATGTCGACGCCTCTGGCCAGTCGCAGTTCTGCGACTGATGGCAGGGGCCGCGACCGTATCGGTCAGGTGAGGAACGGATTGCCACGGCGCTCGTCGCCGAGGCGTCCGCCTGGGCCGTGGCCGCAGATGAACCCCACGTCATCGCCGAGCGGCAGGACCTTGTCCTTGATCGACGCGATCAATGTCGCATGGTCGCCGCCGGGCAGATCGGTCCGACCGATCGAGCCGGTGAACAGGACATCTCCTGCATGCAGGAACTTGGCTGCCCTGTCGTAGAAGACGACGTGACCAGGCGCATGGCCGGGCGTGTGCAGCACCTCGAACCGGTGGCCGGCGAAACCGACCGTATCGCCCTCTTCCAGCCAGCGGTCCGGGGTGCAGTTTCGGACCGCGCCCGCAATCCCGAACATGCGAGCCTGTTCCGACAGTCCGGCGAGAAGGAAGGCGTCGTCCTGGTGCGGGCCGACGATCTCGACGCCGAGGCGCTCCTTCAGTTCCATGGCTCCGCCCGCGTGGTCGATATGGCCATGGGTCAGCCATATCGCCTCGATGGTGACGCCCGCCTTCTCGATCGCCGCCACGATCCGGTCGACGTCGCCGCCTGGATCCACCACGACACCGACCCTGTCTTCGGCGTCGAAGAGGATGCAGCAATTCTGCTGGAACGGCGTGACGGGGACGATCTGGGCATTGAGTGTGGTCACGGGAGCCTCGGGCGTCGATTGATGTGCCCGGCTGTTAACGTGGAGCGGATAGCGGAGGCAAGCTTGGTGTCCGGTCGCGACGGTCGCGACCGGACAGGATGAGATGCCAGGCTTCGTGGGGCTTATTCGGCAGCGGCGCGCCGCGGTTGCACGACAGCGGTGTAGTCCTCGACCAGACGACGCGTGGTCTCGCCCGGGGTGAAGCGCCATTCGGCGATCTCCGATACCGGCGTGACCTCGGCGGCGGTGCCGCAGAGAAAGCATTCGTCGAATTCGGCGAGTTCCTCCGGCATGATCACACGCTCGCGCACCTCGATACCGCGCCGCTTGGCCAGTTCGATCACCGTGCGACGGGTGATGCCATCGAGGAAGCAGTCAGGGATTGGCGTATGAATGACACCGTCCTTGACGAAGAAGACGTTGGCGCCCGTCGCTTCGGCCACCTGCCCGCGCCAGTCCAGCATCAGCGCGTCCGCATAACCCTTGGCCTCTGCCGCGTGCTTGGAAATCGTACAGATCATGTAGAGGCCGGTTGCCTTGGCCTTGGACGGTGCCGTACGTGGATCGGGCCGGCGATACTCGGCGAGATCGAGCCGAATGCCTTTCATCCTCTGCTCCGGGGCGAAATAGCTCGGCCACTGCCAGATGGCGATCGCGACATTGATCCGGTTCTTCTGGGCCGACACGCCCATCATCTCGGAGCCGCGGAAAGCGATCGGCCGGACGTAGGCGTCGGTGAATCCCTGGCGCACCAAGAGTTCCTCCGTGGCCGTGTCGATTTCGTCGGCGCTGTAGGGGATATCGAAGCCGAGCATGCGGCCCGAGGCGATCAGCCGCTCGGTATGCTCGCGTAACTTGAAGACGGTGCCACCATAGGCGCGCTCGCCTTCGAAGACCGCGCTGGCGTAGTGCAGGCCATGGGTCAGGACGTGGATCTTGGCATCTTTCCAGGGCACGAACTCGCCGTTGTACCAGATTTCGCCCTCAAGCTGGTCGAATGGAACACTGCTCATGGTTTTCGACGCCTGTCCCGGCGTCCTCCCTATACGAGGTGTAGCGGCGATCGGCGTCTAGCCGAGTCGTGGCTGGTTTGCCGACCGCACCCCGCCTTTTCACGATACGGGTTGCCCGAAGTCGACAATGGGCCGGGAGCGGAATGGTCGCAAGCGACGGTTTCCACTCTCGCTGGCAAGGTGTAACAATAGAACCAAATTACGTCAACAGTGCTGACCTATATTGTGGATGCCGCCCTGACCGCCGATGACCGTGCACCGGACGCCGAAGATCTGATCGTACGTGAACCACTCCCTACAAGCGGGGAACTGGACTTCCGGATGATCGAGCTGCTGTTCTTTGCCTACCGCGAATTCACGACCGACGCGGATTCCATTCTGATCCGCTATGGGTTCGGACGAGCCCATCACCGGGTTCTTCATTTCGTCAACCGCGATCCGGGTATGACCATCGCCGAGCTCCTCGACCTCCTTCAAATTACCAAGCAGTCGCTGTCGCGGGTGTTGCGGCAATTGATCGACGGCGGATTCGTGCAGCAAATGCCCGGCGTCGAGGACCGACGCCAGCGCTGCTTGTTCCCGACCGAGCGCGGACGAGCCCTGACACTGGAACTGTCGCGCGCCCAGGCAAGGCGGATCGAGGCAGCGCTGGAGAGTACGGCGCCGGCCGACGCCGGACCGATTGGTGCCTTCCTGATGGAGATGGCAGACGACAGGCCAACGACGCGGGAATGGTTCAAGAAGAAGGGCATCGACCGAAAGGAACCGCTATGACCGAGCTGACGGAGACGAGCGCGACGGCAGGTAGATCGACCGCTCCACTCGGGGATGACGCCCCCCACATCCTCGTCATCGATGATGATCGCCGGATTCGGTCACTCCTGCTGCGGTTCCTCAGCGAACAGCATTTCCGGGTGTCGGTCGCAGCCGATGCGGCCGAAGCCCGGCGGATTCTCGAGGGCCTCGATTTTGATCTTCTGGTCGTCGACGTGATGATGCCAGGCGAAAGCGGCATCGAACTGGTCCGCTCGCTGCGCAGGAACAGGCAAGCACCGATCCTGATGCTGACGGCGCGCTCGGAAACCGAGCATCGCATCGAGGGCCTGGAAGCTGGCGCCGACGATTATCTGGCCAAGCCCTTCGACCCGCGCGAATTGCTGTTGCGAGTCAACAATATCCTGCGGCGCGGCGGCCAGGCGCCGATCCAGAAGCTGGAGCATATCCGATTCGGCCCCTTCACTTTCTCGCTGTCGCGCTGCGAATTGAAGCGGGGCGCGGAAATCATCCGGCTGACCGATCGCGAAAAGGCGATGATGTCGCAATTCGCAGGCAATGCGGGGGAGACAATCCCCCGCCAGGATCTTCTCGGCGACGAGACCGAGGTCGGCGAGCGCACCGTCGACGTCCAGATCAATCGTCTGCGGCGAAAGATCGAGGGCGACCCGGCCAATCCAATGTGGCTGCAGACCGTCCGCGGCATCGGCTACCGCCTCAACACGGATTGAGCGGCCGACATGTCCCTTCTCGGACGACTCATACAGCAACAGCGCCGGTGGATTCAACTTCGGCGCAGCATCCCGGCGTCGCAGAATGATCGCCGGGGCTGGCGGCCACATTGGCGACCGGGCCGGCTGCCCTCACTCGACATCTGGCGCGGTCCGCTGCGGCCGCTCCCGAGGATCATCCAGCGATACATGCCCAAGGGGCTCTACGCCCGCTCGTTGATCATCATCATCGCGCCGGTCGTTCTTCTCCAATGCGTCGTGACGGTTGTGTTCATGGAACGGCACTGGCAACTCGTCACCCTGAGACTGTCGGAAGCCGTGGTGCAGGACATCGCCGCTATCACCGCTATTGTGGAGTCGCGGCCGCTCGCCTCGGACTACAACGACATCATCCGCATCGCTCGCGACAATCTTGATCTCAATGTCTCGGTTCTACCGGCTGAACCGTTGCCGCCGCCCGCGCCCAAGCCGTTCTTTAATATCCTCGACGGCATCCTTAGCGAGGAACTGACCCGTCAGATCGGCCGGCCTTTCTGGATCGACACCGTCGGGAATTCAAAGATCGTCGAGATCCGGATCCGGCTGGACGATCGCGTGATGCGGGTCTTCGCCACCCGCAACTCGGCCTATGCATCCAACACTCACATCTTTCTGGTCTGGATGGTCGGCACATCGCTGGTTCTGATGATCATTGCGGTGCTGTTTCTGCGTAACCAGATCCGCCCCATCCAGACACTGGCGGCGGCGGCTGACGGTTTCGGCCGCGGCCAGCCGATGCCCCCGGACTTTCGCCCGCGCGGTGCCTCGGAAGTCCGCCGCGCATCTCTCGCCTTCATCCAGATGCGCGACCGGATCGAGCGGCAGATGGAACAGCGAACCGCCATGCTGACCGGCGTCAGCCACGACCTGCGCACCATCCTGACCCGCTTCCGCCTGCAGTTGGCGCTGCTTGGCGAAGGCGAGGATCAAGACGAACTGAACGCCGATGTCGACGAGATGCAGCGGATGCTGGAAGGCTATCTGGCATTCGCCAGAAATGAGGCGGCCGAGGAGATCGGCGAGCTCGATCTGGCACCGATGCTGACCAAGTTCCGCAACGAAGCCAAACTGAAGGGCAAGCATCTGGAACTGGTTATCGATGGCGACCCTCGCATTGCCGTGCGTCCGGACTCCTTCACCCGGATGGTGACCAACATCGTGACGAATGCCATGCGCCACGGTGACCAGGTCAAGGTCGCGGCGACCCATGAGGAGCGCTGGCTGACAATCACGGTTGAGGATGACGGACCGGGCGTTGCGGCGGAGCAGCGCGAAGAGGTCTTCAAACCCTTCGTGCGCCTCGACACGGCGCGCAATATCGACAGTGGTGGGACAGGCCTCGGTCTTGCGATCGCCCGCGACATCGCCCGCAGCTTCGGCGGCGATATTCTGCTGTCGGATTCGAAGCTTGGCGGTCTGCGGGCACTTATCCGCGTGCCGGCCTGAGGGGAACCACCCTAATAGAGCCGTCCGCCCTCGGGCACTTGTATGCTTGGACCAATAAGGACAACCTCACCCTCCCTGTCGGGCACGCCGAGAGTGAGCACCTCGGACATCATCGGGCCGATCTGACGCGACGGGAAATTGACGACCGCCAGCACCTGCCGTCCAATCAGCCCCTCCGGCTCGTAGTGCCGGGTGATCTGGGCCGAAGACTTCTTGCGGCCGAGCGGCATGCCGAAATCAATCACCAGTCTGATGGCGGGCTTGCGCGCTTCCGGGAATGGCGCAGCCTCCACGATGGTACCAACGCGTATGTCGACCTTCATGAAATCGTCGAAGCTGATCTGCGGCGACGGGCTTTCGTTCTGCGACGCACTCATCCGGCTATTCCTTCGACAGCGCCTCGGCCCGATCGCGCGCCGCACGAACCGCCCGTTCCATCAGCGGCGCCAGCCCGTCATCGGCCATCAGAACGTCGAGCGCCGCCTGGGTCGTACCATTGGGCGAGGTAACGTTTCGGCGGAGCCTTTCCGGCGTTTCGTCGGAGCGGATCATCAGTTCACCGGCTCCGGCGACCGTGTGGCGGGCAAGCCGCATCGCAAGATCTGCCGGGAGCCCTGCGGCCTCGCCTGCCTTGGCCAGGCACTCGGCGAGATAAAACACATAGGCTGGGCCGCTCCCCGAAACGCCGGTGACGGCGTCAATCAGCATTTCGCTCTCGACCCATTCCACCGGACCATTGGCTGAGAGCAGGCCGTCGGCCATCTTGTGACCAGCCTCGTCGACGCGCTCGTTGGCAAAAGCCCCGGTCACGCCACGGCCGATCAGCGCCGGGGTGTTCGGCATGGCGCGCACCACCGGGTGCTCGCCGAGCAGCGCCTCGATGGCAGCGATCGTCGTACCAGCAGCGATCGAGACGACGAGGCTATCACGCGTCAGCGCTTCGCGCAGATCCGGCAGCGCCGCACCCATCATCTGCGGCTTCACAGCCAGCAACGCGACATCGAAATTGCTCTCAGGCACAGAAGTGGCGTGGCGGACGCCGTAGTGCTCGATCAGCGGACGCAGAGTCTCACCGATCTTGGGATCGACCACGAGCACTCTTGCGGGGTCTAGGCCTTTGTCCAGCCATCCACCGAGCAGCGCCGCCCCCATGTTTCCACCACCGAGAAGCAGGATGTGCTGGGTCGTCGCCATGTCAGGCCTCGCCTTCGGTCTCGAAAAGGGCACAGGCCAGTGCCTCCTTCGCCGACTTGTCAGCCCAGATGACGAACTGGAAAGCCTGATAGAAGCGCTCGCAGCTTTCCAGCGCGCTGGTCAGCATTCGCTCAGCCTGCTGTGTGGTCGGCTCCGCACCGCCGGACAGCAGCAGGGCATGGCGGAACATCACCGCATTCTCGTTCTGCCAGAGGTCGAAATGCCCGAGCAGGAGCTTTTCGTTGATCGACGCGAGAAGTTGCAGCACCTCGGTGCGGCGATGCGCCGGAATTCTGAGGTCGAAGGCGCAGCCCAGATGCAGCGCCTCGATATCCTCGACCCAGGAGAACGATACCGAATAGTCGGTCCACACCCCGGCGACCGCAACCGCAAGTTCGTCGTCACAGGAGCGTTCGAATGCCCATTCACGCGCCGAAGCCACCCATTCGATCATGTCGACCGGGTTGGATTGGCGCAATGAGGCGAATTCAGTCAATTGCATGTAAGTCCCCGTGTCCGCATCGGCAGGATTCCGTTTCCCGCAACGGCTCTCCCACCCGGGGTGTCACACTGCCTCGTGTCGAATCACCCTTATGAATCAGCATATAGACGGGGAGTCGTCGGCTTAAGGGGATTAACGGATAATTCACCGTTCGTCGGATTCGGGCGAGTCGGAGGAGGCCGGCGTCGAGTCTTAAGCGACTCTCGGCAAAGGCTTTTCGGGCGCATTGAACGACGCCCGAAAGTTGTTGATAGCCTGTGGAGAACCAGGCTTTCAGCGATCAGGAGGTAGCGTCACCACCACTCATGCGGGCTTCGAGATCGGCCAGCCGCTTCTTCAGCGCCTCGTTCTCGGTGCGCGCCTTCACTGCCATGTCGCGGACAGCTTCGAATTCCTCGCGCTGAACAAGGTCCATCTGGTTCAGCAACCGCTCTCCCTGAGCGCGGAACACCGTCTCCATCTCTCGGCGAACGCCCTGCGCGGCGCCCGCCGCATCGGTCATCACCCGCGCGAACTCGTCGAGCATCCGGTTGGGGCCTTGGCGGCCGGGGCCTGTCCTGGACATAGGTGGTCTCCGCTTTGCGTTGTCACGCCTTCTGTTCAAGTTGCAGGTAGAGAGCGCCTGGGGCGATGGCAATGGCGCCGGTGTTGCGGCGGATCGCTGTGCGTTCGCTGTTCCAGCGTCATCTCGTTTGTGCAAAAGAACGAGAGGTTGAAAGTCGCGCGGGGCTGACATTTGCTCGCCGTGGCGTTCCAGCGTTGTGTGGCTTGACCCTTCCGGTGCCTCGGGCCAAGGTCGCGCGGCTTCATCAAGGGCGCCAGGCGCCGACATTTCTGCACGGCGGACTGATGCTCACCCTCCCCTATTTCGGTGTTCTCACCTATCCGCAGATCGATCCGATTTTCCTCGATCTCGGCCTGATCCAGCTACGCTGGTACGGCCTCTCCTATGTGGCCGGCATTCTTTGCGGCTGGCTCTACGGACGGCATCTCGCAGGCAACACACGGCTCTGGCCGAACGGCGTTTCGCCGATTACCAAGCTGCAGATCGACGACTTCATCCTCTACATCACCATCGGCATAGTCCTTGGCGGTCGGCTCGGCTCGGTGCTCTTCTATGATTTCGAGCGCTATGCCGCCGATCCGCTGGCGGTGCTCAAGGTGTGGGAAGGCGGGATGGCGTTCCATGGCGGCCTGATCGGCGTCGTCGTGGCGATTGCGGTGTTCTGCCGGGTCTACAAGGTGCCGCTCTTCAGCCTCGTCGACATTGTCGCAGCATCCGTGCCGTTCGGCCTGTTCTTTGGGCGGATCGCCAATTTCATCAATGGCGAATTATGGGGCGCCCCGTCCCTGGTGCCCTGGGCCATGGTCTTTCCCGATGCAGGCCCGATGCCCCGGCACCCGAGCCAGCTCTACGAAGCGCTTCTGGAAGGCGTGTTGCTTTTCATCGTCCTGCGGATTGCGACCCATCATTTCAAGATGCTTGGCCGTCCGCGCTTCGTCGGTGGCCTCTTCCTTGTTGGCTATGGCTGTTCGCGAATCTTCGTGGAGTTCTTCCGCATGCCCGACGTCCAGCTCGGCTATCTGTATGGCGGCTGGCTCACGATGGGCATGCTCCTGTCGATGCCGATGCTGGTCGTCGGCATCTGGGCCATGGCGACCGCCAAGCCCCGCGCATACGAGCCCGGACCGTTGGAGGACGACGAAGCGGGCACTGCCCGGCCGTGAACCCTCTCGCCCGCAAGATTGCCGAGCACGTGCAGGTCGAAGGCCCGCTCGGCCTCGACCGCTACTGGAACTTTGCCCTCTACGATCGCGAGCACGGCTATTATGCCCAGCGCGACCCGTTCGGCCGTAGCGGCGATTTCGTAACGGCCCCCGAGGTCAGCCAGATGTTCGGCGAGCTTCTCGGCGCCTGGGTCGCGTCCGCCTGGGTAGCGCTTGGCCGACCAGATGAATTCCTGCTGGTCGAATGCGGACCCGGTCGCGGCACAATGATGGCCGACATGTTGCGGACGCTGCGTTCGGTCGCGCCAGACTGCATGAAGGCCGCCGACGTCCGGCTGGTGGAGACCAGCGACCGGCTCACCGCCAAGCAGGCACTCACGCTGGGACGCTTCGACCTCCCCATCCGCCGGGTGCGCCGCATCGAGGAGTTGGAACGCCGTCCTATGATCGTCATCGCTAACGAACTTTTTGATGCCGTGGCGATTCGGCAATATGTCTTCGACGGCAGCGAATGGCGCGAGCGTTGCGTTTCGGCGACCGATAGCGGACGCTTCGAATTCATCCTGTGCGAGCTGCGCCCACAGGTCGGGCAGGCCGCGAAAGCGATGGGACTGGTTGAACCAAAAGCTGGCGCCGTTTTGGAAATATCTCCGGCCCGCGAACGGATCGCCGCCACGCTCGCCGAGCGATTGGCGACAGATGGCGGGGCAGGTTTGTTCATCGACTATGGCCATGCCCGAAGCGGCTATGGCGATACGCTGCAGGCGATGCATGGCCATGCCTTTGCCGACCCGCTCGACCGTCCAGGCGAGAGCGACATCACCAGCCATGTGGATTTCGACCGGATCGCCGCACCGTTTTACGCGGCCGGGCTTTTCGTCTCGCCGACCGTTACGCAGAGCGAATTCCTGCTTTCGCTCGGCCTCATCGAGAGGGCTGGCGCCCTGGGCGCCGATCAGGACGAGAGGACACGGGAAGATATTACCCGGGCCGTCCAGCGGCTGGCCGGAACCGCTCACAACGAGATGGGTCAGATTTTCAAAGTCTTATGCGCCGCCTCGCAGCCCATGGCGTTGCCGCCCTTCGGCCTGAACGAGGCAGATTTACCGGGCGCGGCGGTCGAGCGGACAGCGGATTGACTTAACCCTGCCGCTCGACCACGATCCCGCGCCATGTCCGAAATCCAAAGCCGATCCGCCTCGCCGCTGCCTGATTCCGCCGTCATCCGTTCGGACAGGCTGGCGGGAACCGGCATCGCCCATGCATTCTTCACCCGAACCGGGGGTGTCTCGGAAGGGATTTATCGCGGCCTGAATGTCGGGGTCGGGTCAAATGATCGGCCTGAACACGTCGCCGACAATCGCGAGCGTGCCGTCGCGACGCTGCAGTTGACAAGCAGCGATCTTGCGACGCCTTGGCAGGTGCATTCGGCCGACGCCGTAGCAGTCGACGCCCCCTTTTCCGGCGAACGTCCGCGCGCCGACGGCATCGTGACCAGTCGCCCTGGCCTTGCCATCGGCGTCGTGACAGCGGACTGCGGGCCGGTACTCTTTGCCGATCCCGAAAACCGGGTCGTCGGCGCGGCTCATGCCGGCTGGCGCGGCGCGCTTGGCGGTGTGCTGGAGGCGACGATAACCGCGATGGAAGGGCTCGGCGCCACGCGCAGTTCGATCCGCGCCGTGCTGGGGCCGACGATCACCCAGCCCAATTACGAAGTCGGCATCGAGATGGTCGCCGAGTTTCTCGACGCCGACCCCGAGCGCGAACGTTTTTTCCGGCCGGGTCGCGCTGCGGACAAGCGCCAGTTCGACCTGCCGGGATTCATTGTCTCCCAACTTGCAGCCAGCGAGGTCGACGCCAGCTTCATCGGCCGTTGCACCTATGGCGAACCGGACCGGTTCTTTTCCTTCCGGCGGACCACGCATCGCGGCGAGCCCGACTACGGTCGCCAGCTTTCTGCCATCGCCATCGCGGAGTAACGTCTGATGCTGCATTTTTCCCGCGACGAATTCGACGCGCGCCGCGACCGGCTGGTGCTGGAAATGGGCGAGCAAAAGCTCGACGCCATGATGCTGTTCGCCCAGGAGTCGATGTACTGGCTGACCGGCTACGACACGTTCGGCTTTTGCCACTTCCAGTGCCTGGTAGTGAAGGCCGATGGCGAGATGCGGCTTTTGACCCGTTCTGCCGACCTTCGTCAGGCACGCCATACCTCCACGCTGGAATCGATCACCATCTGGCGTGACCGCGGCAATGCCGATCCGGTCATCGAATTGCGCGACATGCTCGACGACATGGATCTTCTCGGCGCCAGGATCGGCGTCGAATGGGCCACCCACGGGTTGACCGCATCCTATGGCCATTTGGTGCAGGAACGGCTCGGCTCCTTCGCTTCACTGAAGGAAGCCTCGAGCCTCGTGCCACTGCTGCGGGCGGTGAAAAGCCCAGCGGAGATCGAAAAGGTGCGCGAGGCCGCGCGGCTTGGCGACGACGCGTTCGAAACGACCATTCCGCTGATCAAGGCCGGCGCCAGCGAAGCCGACATTCTGGCAGCCCTGCAGGGCGAAATCCTGCGCCAGGGCGGCGACTACCCGGCCAACCCGTTCGTCGTCGGCTCGGGCCGCGACGCATTACTCTGCCGCTACAAATCGGGACGACGCAGTCTCGACGCCCAGGACCAGTTGACGTTGGAGTGGGCGGGCGTGAAGGCACAATACCACGCCGCCCTCATGAAGACGGTGATCGTGGGCCGCCCGACCGAGCGGCATCTGGAACTGCACGCGGCGGCCAGGGAGGCACTGGAAGCCGTCGAGGAGGCGATGGTGCCGGGCCACAGCTTCGGCGATGTCTTCGACGCTCATGCGGCGGTCATGGAAGCCCACGAACTTGTGCGCCATCGCCTGAGCGCCTGTGGCTATTCTCTGGGCGCACGCTATGCGCCGTCCTGGATGGACACACCGATGTTCTTTTCAGGAAATCCGCACCCAATCGTGCCCGACATGACGCTGTTCGCGCACATGATCATCATGGATTCCGACAGCGATACCGCGATGACACTCGGCCGAACCTATCTGACGACCACTGGCGCTCCGGAGCCATTGTCGCGGCTCTCGCTCGATCTGACGACGGTCTGATCGCACCGGCGCATTCCGGCTGTGCCAAAGTATGGGCCTGCCCGACGGCAGATCGAGGCATATCGACAGTCTTTTAACGTTATCTTGCGACTCCCGGTCCACGTTCCCATCGAACGCTTGGCCGTCATACGCAAGGAACGAGCTCCGTGGAATTCAATCCCCGCCGCAGCGTACCGATGATCGCCCTGACGCTCGGGATGGCGAGCCTCGGGGGTGGCCTGTCCGGATGCACCGAGGCTTCAATGGATTTCGGGCCCGATGGCCCCGTGCCGAGCGTCGGCATCGGGTCGCCGGGCACCGGATCGATGAGCGCGGCCGCACCGACCCGGCAGTTCGCCTCCGCAATGCCGCCACCGGTCGCCAGCAGCACGATGGGCTATCCGCCGCCCGCCATGTCGCAACAGCAGCAGTTCCCGCCCCAGCAAGCCTATCCGCCGGTGCAGCAGCAGCCGGTCACGTCGGCACCGATCGCGCCCGTCCAGCAGTCGGGCGGGACGCCCGCCCCTCAATTGCCTTCCCCTCCCGTGTCCACTGCCGCCGCTCCGGCGACGCTTGCGGCGGCGCCTGCGCCCGCCATGGCAGGCCAAAGCGTCGGTGAGGTGCAGTTCCTGCCGTTGGTGGGCGCACCCGAGGAGAAGGCCGTCCTTCTGGCCCGCGCTCTTTCCGAGAGCGCGGCTGCCAAGGGCGTTTCGATTCGCCCGGCCGCCGAAGCCCCGTCCAATGTGCGTCTGAAGGGCTACTTCTCCGCATTCAATGACGGCACCTCCACGACGCTCGTTTATGTATGGGACGTCCTCGATGCCAACGACCAGCGTGTTCGTCGCATCCAGGGACAGGAAAGCGTCCCGGGCGCAGCCGCTGATCCGTGGTCGGCCATTGATCTGCCGACACTGGCTGCCGTCGCCGATCGCACCCTCCAGGAGGCCGCGCAGATCGACTTGGACGCCGGCTGACCTCCTCGCATCGGCGCTGCGTTTCTTCCCGCATTGCGAAATACGGCGGGTTGAAGTTTCGCGCGATGTTGATATGAGCCCGTGCATCGACGGGATGACCAACCGAAGCGGCACTGCCACGCCGTCTCGACCGTACCCGCTATCGGAAAGAACGCGATGAAACTCTTCAGCGGCAACTCCAACCGCGTCCTGGCACAATCCATCGGACGTTATCTGGAATTGCCACTCGGGGAGGCCATGGTGCGGCGCTTCGCCGACCAGGAAGTCTTCGTGGAGATCAAGGAGAACGTCCGCGGCGAGGACGTCTTCATCGTCCAGTCGACCTCCTATCCGGCCAACGATCATCTGATGGAATTGCTCATCATGATCGATGCCATGCGCAGGGCTTCGGCCAGGCGCATCACCGCCGTCCTGCCCTATTTCGGCTATGCCCGACAGGACCGCAAGGCCGGTGGACGCACTCCGATCTCGGCCAAGCTCGTTGCCAATCTGATCACCGAGGCGGGCGCCGACCGCGTGATGACGCTCGACCTGCATGCCGGGCAGATCCAGGGTTTCTTCGACATCCCGACCGACAACCTCTTTGCCGTCCCTCTGATCGCGCGCGATGTGAAAGGGCATCAGGATCTGTCGAACCTGATGGTCATCTCGCCCGATGTCGGCGGCGTCGTCCGTGCCCGCGCCCTTGCCAAGCGGCTCGATGCGCCGTTGGCCATCGTCGACAAGCGCCGGGATCGCCCCGGCGAGTCGGAGGTGATGAACATCATCGGCGACGTGACCGGCCGCAACTGCATCCTGATCGACGACATCATCGATTCCGGCGGAACACTCTGCAATGCGGCGGACGCCCTGGTGCAGGCAGGCGCAAACAGTGCCTCTGCCTATATCACCCACGGCGTGCTCTCTGGCGGCGCGGTCTCGCGCATCACCGCTTCCAGCCTGAAGGAATTGGTGATCACGGATTCGATCCAGCCGACCAAGCCGATCAGCGATGCTCCGAATATCCGCGTCGTGACGACCGCCAACCTGCTCGGCGAGGCCATCGCTCGCACAGCGTCCGAGGAGTCGGTTTCGAGCCTGTTCGACTGAGGCTGCCCGGCGCGGATCGATCCGCGTCCCTTGCTCCCTTTGCCGCATTGGATCGATGCGCTGGCGACAGACCCCCGATCGCGCTAGAATGGCCCCTCGGCCAGACTGGGCTCCGGACAAGCCGCCATGTTCGCGCGATTGGGAAAGTTCGGGTTTCGGGGACTTGTGGCGACGCTCGTCGCTCTCGTTGCCATCCTTTTTGTGATCGGCCTGCTTACCCGGGAAACCGAAGCCGACCGGCCTTACCTGCGGATTGCCGGGACCGGTTTCATCCTGAATTACCGCGAAGCTGAAGCCTTTTATGGGTTTACTGCATTCGTACAGCGCCCGGTGAAGAGCTATTCCCGAATAGAGGCACTATTCGAGAACCCAGCCGGTGGCCCGCCGATCCATGTGAGCGAGACGCTGACGGCGCGCACGACGCGTTACGGCCTGCGCACGCCGCCGCTTCGCGGCATCGTCAAGGACAAGCCCTACCGCATAGACGTGCGTCTGGTTCAGAACGGCGACGGAGCGGTACTGTTCGAGGACAGCTTCACGGTGGCTTCGCAGATGTCGGATGCGGTGTTGCCTCCGGCGCCCCTTACCGTCGGCCCGGGCTATGCCCGCAATCCCGAGCTGCCGCAGGGGTGGAAGGCGTCGATCGAGGACGGGCCCGACACGCCCCGACCGTAAGGTCACTCGTCCCCGTTTGGAAAAGCCCGGCGACATGCAACCGCTATTAGGAAGACCGTCGATCTTGTCCCTTGGCGCGCCTTGGGTTATAGGCACGGCGTCCGCGCAGACACCCTTGGAGGCAGCGCGGAGTTGGGCGGTCCTTCGCAGGTCCGCTTTTCGTCGTTTCAGGCACGCTGTCTGACCGACCACCTCACAGCACAAAGGACAATTGCCATGAGCGAGACCTTTACGGTCAAGGCCGAGGCGCGCGAGAAGGTCGGCAAGGGGGCCGCCAGACATCTTCGCCGCAGCGGTATGATCCCCGCAGTCATCTACGGCGACAAGCAGGACCCGCTGCCGATCGCCATCCCCTACAAGGAAACCTTCCTGGCGCTTCACGCCGGCGGTTTCATGACCCACGTTGCGACCATCGAGGTCAACGGCCAGAAGATCCAGGTCCTGCCGAAGGACTATCAGTTGGAGCCGGTCCGCGACTTCCTGATGCATGTCGACTTCCTGCGCGTTTCCGAAAAAACCCGCGTGACGGTCAACATCCCGGTGCATTTCGAGAACGAGGAAGCATCCCCGGGTCTCAAGCGCGGCGGTGTCATCAACATCGTCCGCCACGAGGTCGAGGTCCATGCCCCGGCCAGCGAGATCCCGGAGAACTTCACGCTCGACCTGACCGGTCTGGACATCGGCGACTCGATCCATGCATCGGCGCTTACACTGCCGAAGAACGTCGAAGTGACGATCACCGACCGCGACTTCACGATCGCGACGATCGCAGCCCCCGCGGCGCTGCGCTCCGAGGACGACGAAGCAGCCGAGGCCGAGGCTGATGAGGTCGAGGCCACCGAGGTCAACGAAGACGAGTCCGACGAGGACAAGTAAGTCCCGGACTCGGCTGAACGCCAAACGACTGAAGGAGCCGGGTGATGTTGCTAATCGCAGGATTGGGCAATCCCGGCTCCCGCTATGCCGGCAATCGCCACAATATCGGGTTCATGGCGCTCGACGAGATCGTGCGCGACCCCGCCTTCTCCCCCTGGTCGAAAAAGTTTTCGGCAGACATCTCCGAGGGCCAGATCGGCGGCGAGAAAGTCGTGCTGCTCAAACCCCAGACCTTCATGAACGAGTCCGGCCGGTCGGTCGGTGACGCCGCGCGCTTCTTCAAGCTGGAGCCCTCGCAGATCGTCGTCATCCACGACGAGTTGGACCTGCCGCCCGGCAAGTTGCGGGTGAAGACCGGCGGCGGCAATGGCGGCCATAACGGCCTGAGATCCATCGACGCCCATCTTGGCACCAAGGACTACCGGCGCGTGCGCATGGGCATCGGCCATCCTGGCAACAAGGACGCCGTCTCGCCCTATGTGCTCAGCGACTTCGCCAAGGTCGATCGCGAATGGCTTGAGCCGTTTATCGAGGCGGTCGCGCATCATGTCGACAGTCTCGCCAAGGGCGAGGATGCGATGTTCATGAACAAGGTGAGCCTGGCCACCGGATCGAACGAACCATCTGGCGCCAAGGGCTCCGCGGCCACCGGTGCGGCAGGCACAGCCAAGGCACGCAGTCACATTCGCCAGGCGCGTGGTGCCCCACCGCAGGTCAAGGTTCCGGAAAAGGGACCGATGGCGGACATGCTGAAGCGGCTTTTCGGCAAAGACTGAGCCTTGCTCTCCTGCATGGGTGCATGGGTGCATGGTAAGGCTGTTTCGGTCGAGCTGCCAGCCGCGCCCGAAAGTAGCCATGCCATCTTGGAGCCGCTCGGGCGTCCCATTTGCCGCCGGTACCGGACACTCCGAACCCCTCGCAGTTGACCCTCCGCCGCGAAGCCGGCAAACAGCGGCCAAGATCGACGCGGCATGCGTCGGACACGACAATCTTCGAAGGACCAACCCCATGGGTTTCAGATGCGGGATCGTCGGCCTGCCGAATGTCGGCAAGTCGACGCTGTTCAATGCTCTCACCAAGACGGCGGCTGCAGCTGCCGCGAACTATCCATTCTGCACGATCGAGCCGAATACCGGCGACGTGCCGGTGCCAGATCCGCGACTGAAGGACATCGCCGGCATCGCCAAATCGGCGAACATCCTGCCGACGAGAATCACCTTCGTCGATATCGCAGGCCTAGTGCGGGGCGCTTCCAAGGGCGAAGGCCTCGGCAACCAGTTCCTCGCCAACATTCGCGAGGTCGACGCGATCGTCCACGTGTTGCGGTGCTTCGAGGACGACGACGTGGTCCACGTAGAAGGCCGGGTGGATCCGGTCGCCGACGCCGAGACGGTTGAGACTGAACTGATGCTGTCCGACCTGGAGAGCCTGGAGCGCCGCATCGTGGCGACCCGCAAGAAGGCCACCGGCAAGGACAAGGAAGCAATGCAGGCCCTTCCCGTCATGGAAGCCGCGTTGGAGAAGCTCCAGAATGGCGAGCCGGTGCGCGTGCTTCTGTCCGGTATGGATTCCGAGGAACGGAGCGAGTTGAAGACGCTCAATCTCCTGACCTCCAAGCCTGTGCTTTATGTCTGCAACGTCGCCGAGGACGACGCAGCTGGCGGTAACGAATATTCGAAGGCCGTCGCGGCAATGGCCGAGAAGCAGGGCGCCAAGAGCGTCGTGATCTCGGCGGCGATCGAAGCGGAGATCGCGCAATTGCCGGGCGAGGAAGTCGGCGACTATCTGGAAGCGATGGGGCTCACCGAGCCGGGTCTCGACCGGTTGATCCAGGCTGGCTATTCGCTGCTCGACCTGATCACTTATTTCACTGCAGGCCCCAAGGAGACCCGTGCCTGGACCGTGCGTCGCGGCGCCAAGGCTCCCCAGGCCGCGGGCGTGATCCACACCGATTTCGAGAAGGGCTTCATCCGGGCCCAGACGATCGCCTTCGACGACTTCGTCTCGCTCGGCGGCGAAGTTGCGGCCAAGGACGCCGGCAAAGCTCGCGACGAGGGCAAGGAATATGTCGTTCAGGACGGCGACATCCTGATGTTCAAGTTCAACAACTGAACCTGTGGGCGGTCGCGCCGCCGGAGTGGCCCCGGCACAGCCTGAGAATGCTTGGCATGATCGTCGATCTGCCGCCGCCAGGGGGAACGGATGCGCACATATGAGGATTTCACCGAGGGGCTCGAGATCGACCTGCGTCCCTATGAGGTGACGCGGGACGAGGTGATCGCGTTCGCACGCGAATTCGACCCCCAGCCCTTCCATCTCGACGAGGATGCGGCGAAGGATACGCTGCTCGGCGGATTGTCGGCATCGGGCTGGCACAGTTGCGCAATGATGATGCGCATGATGGCCGACAGTTACATCCTCGATTCCTCGTCGCAGGGGTCGCCGGGCGTCGACTTCGTCAGATGGAGGCGTCCCGTCCGGCCGGGCGACGTGCTCAGCGGCACCGCACGGGTGCTTTCGCGCCGGTTGTCGTCGAAACGTCCGACCCTCGGCATCCTCAAGATCTCGACGGTTCTACGCAAACAGACCAACGATATCGTGCTGGAGAGCGAGTACACGCTTCTCGTGCTGACCCGAGACGGTGTCGCAGAATGACCTTCTGGGACAGCCTGACCGTCGGGGAAGCGCGCATTCTCGGCTCGCACATATTCGCGGCCGACGACATCAAGCGCTTCGCCGCAAAATTCGATCCACAGCCGTTCCATCTCGACGAGGTCGCAGCGAAAGGCTCGGTGCTCGGTGGCCTGTGCGCCTCCGGCTGGCACACGGCTGGCGTCTGCATGCGGCTGAACGTCGAGAACCAGGTCGCCTTTGCCAAAGACTGGATTGCTGCCGGCAACCGACCGCCACGGATGGGCCCCTCCCCCGGCGTCACGAATCTGCGCTGGCCCAAGCCAGTCTATGTTGGCGACACGATCACCTTCACCCAGACCCTGACAGCCAAGCGCGCGTCTGGGAGCCGTCCCGGGTGGGGCGTCCTGGAGTTCACCACGCTGGGCGTCAACCAGCACGGCGAAACGGTGTTTTCCTTTGACGGGGCGGCATTCTGCGGGACTGACTGACGGGACGCCGACGGGCGCTCCGGGAGGCCAGCATAAGCTGCAGCACCTCGTCCTGGTTCGCGGCCGACCTCCGAGCGGGCCAGCTTGGAGGGCTTCAGTCGCCTTCGAAAGCGACCAGCGTCCTTACTTCCACGTCCAGCGCCTCCAGCCGACGCCGTCCGCCGAGATCCGGCAGATCGATGACGAAGCAGGCGGCGACGATCTCCGCGCCCAGTTCCCGCAGCAGCTTCACTGCGCCTTCGGCTGTGCCGCCCGTCGCGATCAGATCGTCGGTCAACAGAACGCGTTGACCCGGACGCACGGCGTCACGGTGCATCTCCATCTCGTCGACACCGTATTCCAGACTGTATGCGACCCGGATCGTCTCGTGAGGCAACTTCCCCTTCTTGCGGATCGGCACAAAGCCAGCCGCCAACTGATGCGCCAGTGCCCCACCCAGGATGAAACCGCGGGCCTCGATGCCTGCAACCAGATCGACCCGCTCGTCCCGGTGCCCGTCGACCAGCGCGTCGATCGCACCGCGGAAGACCTCGGCGTCGGCGAGAAGGGTCGTGATGTCCCGGAACTGGATACCCGGCTTGGGATAGTCCGCAATCGTGCGGATCGCAGCCGCGAAATCGATGGCTCCGTTCGTGCCACCTGCCGATCGTGCGCTCACGCCCCGTTCTCGCTCTCGATGGTCTGGATCACTTGAAAGCCCTCGAATTGCGGATGGCCGTCATAGAGCGGGCGGGTGCCGCCGGCCTTGCCGTGGGCGGCACGAAACGCTTCGGACTTCGTCCAGGCCTCGAAGGCCGCGTGATCGCGCCAGATGGTGTGGGACGCGTACAGCGTATGCGCCTCACCGGCTGGACCCTTGAGCATGTGAAATTCAACGAAGCCCGGCACGTCCTGCAATCGAGATTCCCGGCGCAACCAGAGATCTTCGAACTCCTGCTCGGCCCCGGGGAGGACCTTGAATCGGTTCATGGCGATGTACATCGAACGCCCTTTCCTTGGCTGACGGCATGCGGATCGGTCGTCGGACAGTGAATCACGGCCCGGTGTTCTGGCACAGGAAAAAGGGGGCCGTAGCCCCCTCAAGTTCCTCGTTATCTGAGACTCCCGCGCACGTTCAGTGCGGCGTGCCGGCCCAGACGCGACGCTTGACCAGGAACAGCATCGCCGCAAACACGATCAGGAAAACCATGACCACAAGACCGGTCGCCTTGCGCTCGACGAGGTGCGGTTCGGCTGCCCACATCATGAAGGCCGTCACGTCGCGGGAGTACTGATCGACCGTCTCGGGCGCGCCGTCCGGGTATTCGATCAGTCCGTCCGACAACGGCGGCGGCATCGCCAGTGCCGGGCCGGAAATGAAGTAGGGATTATAATAGGTGCCCGGTTGGATATCGAGGTCCGCCGGTGCCTCTTCATCATAGCCGGTCAGAAGGGCGTGGATGTAATCCGGTCCACCTTCAGCGTACTGGGTGAAGATGTCGAAGACGAAGGTCGGGAAGCCACGCTCCACGGCGCGCGCCTTGGCAAGCAGTGAGAAATCTGGCGGATGCGCACCGCCGTTCGCTGCGGCCGCAGCTTCCGGGTTCGGGAACGGCGCCGGGAAATGATCCGCCGGCAGTCCGGCCCGTTCGAACATCTCGCCGGAATCGTCCGGGCCGTCCTGGACCTGGTACTCGGCTGCGAAGGCCTTCACCTGGGCTTCGCTGTAGCCGAGGTCGGTGAGCGTGCGCATCGCCACGAGGTTCATCGAGTGACAGGAGGCACAGACCTCCCTGTGAACCTTCAGGCCGCGCTGGAGCTGGCCGAGATCGTAGCGGCCGAACGGTCCGGCAAAGCTCCAGTTCATTTCTTCCGGCTTGCGAAGCGGGTAGTGCGGCGTCTCGCTATGCCCCTCTTCGGCCGCGGCTTCGTGCTCCGCCTCGGCTTCCGCGGCGCCATCGGCCGGCTGGGCCTCTGGTGCGGCGGCATTTTCGGCCGGAGCTTCGACCGCGGTCTCGGCGTCCTGAGCCACCGCCACCGACATCGACATCGACATCGACATCGAGGTGGTGAGGAGGCCGGCCGCGAGCAGGGCTGACAATAGTCTGTTCATGGGAATGTTCTCTCCGAAGCCGTCCGAGCTCAGCCTTTGGTCTCTGGTGAAGCAGTGGCGCCGGCCGGGTGACCGCTGCCGCCATGCTTGGCGAGCACGGCCTCCGTGATCGAGTTCGGCAACTTCTTCGGCTTCTCGACGAGGCCGAGGATCGGCAGGATGATCAGGAAGTGCGCGAAGTAGTAGATCGTGCCGATCAGGGCGAGCGTCGGATAGATGCCCTCTGCCGGCTTGGCGCCAAGCCAGCCCAGGAACACGCAATCCGCGGCGAAGACCCAGAACAGCACCCGATAGATCGGACGGTACACCGCCGACCTCACCCGCGACGTATCGAGCCATGGCAGGAAGAACAGCACGATGATCGAGCCGAACATCACCAGGACGCCGCCGAGCTTGGAGTCGATCGGGCCGATATTGAAGGTGATGGCGCGTAGCATCGCGTAAAATGGCAGGAAGTACCATTCGGGAACGATATGAGCCGGCGTCTTCAGCGGGTTTGCTTCGATGTAATTGTCGGGGTGGCCGAGGAAGTTCGGCAGGTAGAAGACGAAATAGGCGAAGATCGCGAGGAACACGACCATCGCGAAACCGTCCTTCACGGTGGCGTGCGGCGTGAACGGCACCGTGTCCTTCGAGGACTTGATCTCGACGCCGGTCGGGTTGGTCTGGCCGGTCACATGCAGCGCCCAAACGTGCAGGATGACGACGCCGGCGATCATGAAGGGCAGCAGATAGTGCAGCGAGAAGAAGCGGTTCAGTGTGGCGTTGTCCACCGAGAAGCCGCCGAGCAGCAATTGCTGGATCGGCTCGCCGATCAGCGGGAAGGCGGTGAAGAAGCCGGTGATCACCGTCGCACCCCAGAAGGACATCTGGCCCCAGGGCAGAACGTAGCCCATGAAGGCGGTCGCCATCATCAGCAGGAAGATGATCACGCCGAGGATCCAGAGCACCTCACGCGGCTGCTTGTAGGAGCCGTAATACAGTCCGCGGAAGATGTGCAGATACACCGCGATGAAGAAGAACGAGGCGCCGGTGGCATGCATGTAGCGCAGCAGCCAGCCCCAGTTCACGTCCCGCATGATCTTTTCGACCGACTCGAACGCGATGGCCGAGGATGCCGCGTAGTGCATCGCCAGCACCACGCCGGTCAGGATCTGAGAGATCAGGAAGACCGCAAGGATTCCGCCGAAGGTGTAGGCGTAGTTCAGGTTGCGCGGCGTCGGATAGGCCACGAAGGAATCGTAGACGAGGCGCGGCAGCGGCAGACGGGCGTCCAGCCACTGCATGACGCCGCTCGACGGAACATAGGAAGAATGACCACTCATGATGTCTACCCTCTAACCGATCAGCCGATGCGGACGGTGGTGTCGGACGTGAACGTGAAAGGCGGGATGTCCATATTGGTCGGCGCAGGTCCCTGCCGGATACGGCCGGCCGTGTCGTAATGCGAGCCGTGGCAGGGGCAGAACCAGCCATCGAAATCGCCGGCCTGGCCAAGCGGAATACAGCCGAGATGCGTGCAGACGCCGACCATCACCAGCCATGCTTCCCGGCCTTCAGCCGCGCGGTTCTCGTCGATCGCCGGCGCGTCGCCTGGAATATTGGCGTTGCGCGCGATGGGATCCTTGAGCTCGTCGAGTGGGACTTCACGGGCTTCGGCGATCTCGGCTTCCGTGCGCTGACGGATGAAGATCGGTCTGCCGCGCCATTTTGCTGTGATCGACTGACCCACCTCGACCTGGCTGACATCGACGTCGATCTCGGCTAGGGCGAGCGTCGCAGCATCCGGGTTCATCTGGTCGATGAACGGCCAGACGAACGCCGCCGCGCCGACAGCGCCGACCGCGCCCGTGGCGATGTAGAGGAAATCCCGGCGGCTGGGTTCGGTGGTTTCGTTGAGGCTCACGGCGGCTGCCACTCCTTGACTGATCGTACGCGGATCGTCCCGCTTGTTGCGGATTCGGACCCGTGCGGCAAGAGGAGACACGACGCAAGATCGCCACGCTCCTGACAGGATTACGATTTCGGGCGGTTCTATGCGCGAACCCCGCCGCTTGTCCAGACTGGAAGGGCTCCAGGGTCCAAGTGTCGCTGTCGTGTCACAAGCTTCACGGCAGTCCGGGCCTTCGTGGAGCCCGACGGCGGTTTTGCGACGACCGTCACGACTACTGCGCCGCGTCTGCCTCGCCATAGAGGAACCCGCCGGACTGGCGCGCCCAGAGACTGGCATAGAGGCCGTGTCCGGCAACCAGCTCGGCGTGGGTCCCCTCCTCCACGATACGGCCCTTGTCGAGCACGATCAGGCGATCCATGGCTGCGAGGGTCGACAGACGATGGGCTATGGCGATCACGGTCTTGCCCTGCATCATTGCAGAGAGATTGTCCTGGATCGCAGCTTCGACTTGCGAATCGAGTGCCGAAGTCGCCTCGTCCAGCACAAGGATCGGAGCGTCCTTCAGAAGGACACGGGCGATGGCGATGCGCTGGCGCTGGCCGCCCGACAATTTGATACCGCGTTCGCCCACATGGGCGTCGTAGCCACTGCGGCCCTTGAGATCGCGCAGTCCGGGAATGAACTCCTCCGCACTGGCCCGCTCTGCCGCCGACAGGATGTCCCCGTCGTCGGCGCCCGGGCGGCCATAGGCGATGTTGTCGCGGATCGAGCGGTGCAGCAGCGATGTATCCTGCGTCACCACGCCGATCGCACCACGCAACGACGCCTGGGTGACGGAGGCGATATCCTGACCGTCGATCCAGATACGGCCGCCCTCGAGGTCGTAGAGGCGCAGCAGAAGATTGACGAGCGTCGTCTTGCCAGCGCCAGAGCGGCCGACGAGCCCGACCTTCTCGCCGGCCTTGATGGTGAGTGACAGGTCCTCGATGATACCGCCACCCGCGCCATAGTGGAACGTGACGTTCTCGTAGCGGATCTCCCCGCGGCTGGCCCGAAGCGGCTGGGCGTCCGGCCGGTCGACCAGCGCCGGTTGCGCCGTCACCGTGGCGACGGCGTCCTGGATGGTGCCGTAGTTGCGCACGAGGCCGTTGATGTTGAACATCATCCAGCCGGACATCTGGTTGAGGCGCAACACAAGGCCGAGCGCGGTGGCGACGCCGCCGGTGGTCACGCCTCCGGACTGCCAGCCCAGGATGGCAACCGCGCCGACGCCGGTCATCATCAGGCCGTTGAGGACGGCTACCGCGGTGCGCACGCCGGTGAGCGCCCTGGTCATGCGTCGCACGGCGTCCACAAGGTACGCGAAGCCGTCCTTCACGAAGGCATCCTCGCGGCGCGAGGAATCAAACAGCTTGACCGAGAGGATGTTGGTGAAGCTGTCGACGACGCGGCCGGAAACGACGGAACGCGCTTCAGCCGCCGCGCGACCGTTCTCGCGGATCTTCGGCAACAGGTTGCGGATGATCCAGGCGTAGCCCAGGGCCCAAAGGCCGAGCACCACTGCCATGCGCCAGTCGATGGCACCCAGGATGGTCACGGTCAGGATGATGAAGGTGACGAAGGACCAGAAGGTCTGGAGGATTGTCGTGATGAAGTCGCCGGTCGCCTGCCCGACCTGCTGCACCTTCTGCGACAGCCTGCCGGCAAAGTCGTTCTGGAAGAACGTGTAGGTCTGCTCCATCAGCCGGCGATAGCTCTGCCATCGGATCCGGTTGTAGAAGCTCGGCGAAATGACCTGCTCCTCCAGCACTGAAGAGACGAACAGCACGAGCGCACGGCCGATCAGCGTGAGGAAGGCCAGCACAGTGACCAGCCAGAAGTTCTCCGCGAAGAAGGTCGTGGGCGAGGAACGCTCCATGGCGTCGATCAGCCAGCCCACGCCGGTATACAGTGCGGCCTCGATAGCCCCGGTCAGCCCACCGGTCAGCAGCAGGGCCAAAAGTGGCCATTTCGCCTGGCGAGCGAAGTGCCAGATGAAGCGGTTCGTCTCCGACGGAAGCGGTTCCAGCTGGCCGGTGCGGTTGAGCCGTGCGTCCTCCCGATCCTCGCCCTGATCGTCGAAGGGGTCGAGCAGCGTCTCGAAACGCCGCAGAAACCGATCCATCATTCGGCGGCCCTCATGGCCGCCTTGGCAGCCTCGTCCGGATCCCCCAGCAGAAAGCCGCCGGTCTGACGCGCCCAGAGCTGTGCATAGAGTCCACCCCGCTCGATCAGTTCGGAATGGCTGCCCTCGTCGACGATGCGTCCGCGATCGAGAACGATCAGCCGGTCGAGGGCCGCGATCGTCGACAGGCGATGGGCGACGGCGATGACCGTCTTGCCCTCCATCAGCCGGTAGAGATTGCCGGCGATGGCCGCCTCGACTTCGGAGTCCAGCGCCGATGTCGCCTCGTCGAGCAGCAGGATCGGCGCGTCCTTGAGCATCACGCGCGCGATCGCGATACGCTGGCGCTGTCCGCCCGAAAGCTTCACCCCGCGTTCGCCGACCTCCGCATCGAGACCGCTGCGGCCCTCGATGTCGCGCAGTTCAGCGATGAAATCGGCTGCTTCGGCGCGCTCGATCGCTCGCAGGAGGTCGGCTTCGCTCGCGTCGGGGCGCCCGTAGAGAACGTTGTCGCGAATCGAACGATGCAGCAGCGAGGTGTCCTGTGTGACCATGCCGATCTGGCTGCGCAGCGATTCCTGCTTCACCGACGCGATGTCCTGACCATCGATCAGGATTCGTCCGGCTTCCACGTCATGGAAGCGCAAGAGGAGGTTGAGGATTGTCGACTTGCCGGCGCCGGAGCGTCCGACCAACCCGACCTTTTCGCCCGGCCGCACCGTCAGTTCGAAATCCTGCAGGACGCCGTCGCCCCGTCCGTAGTGAAAGGCCACCCGCTCGAAGGCAATCTCGCCGCGGTCGACGACGAGCGCCGGCGCGCTCCGCCGGTCGGTGATGGCGTGCGGAAGCGAGAATGTCGCCATGCCGTCCCGGATGGTGCCGATATTCTCGAACAGCGCCGAGACTTCCCACATGATCCATTGCGACATGCCGTTGATTCGCAGCACGAGGCCGATCGCCGCGGCGATCGCACCGACGCTGACAAGTTCGCCGAGCCATAGCCAAATCGACAGGGCGCCGACGGCGAAGAGCAACAGCGAGTTCAACGCATAAAGCGAGACATAGAAGAGGTTCACCAGCCGCATCTGGCCGTACACCGTGCCGAGGAAGCCGCGCATCGAGCGCTGGGCGTAATCGGCCTCTCGGCGGGTATGGGCGAACAGCTTGACGGTTGCGACATTGGCATAGGCGTCGACCACCCGGCCTGTCATCTCGGCGCGGGCATCGGCCTGACTCTGGGAAACCCGATCGAGGCGCGGGATAAAATACCACAGGATAAGAGCATAGATCGCGACCCAAACGGCGAACGGCAGCACCAGTCTCCAGTCGGCGGCCGCCACCAGGACGACGATCCCCGTAAAATACACGACCACATAGAGGAAGACGTCGATCGACTTCATCACCGTCTCGCGCACGGCGAGCGCGGTCTGCATCAGCTTGGTCGAGATACGGCCGGCGAACTCGTCCTGATAGAACCCCATCGAGTGGCCGAGCATCCAGCGATGCACTATCCAGCGGAAGCGCATGGGAAAGTTGCCGGCCAGTCCCTGAAAGGTCACGAGACCCTCCAGGAAGACGAGGCCCGGCAGCACGACCAGGACGACAACCGCCATCAGCGCCAGCGTCGTGCCGTTCTCGGCCATGAAGGTCTCGCGCGAAACCCCGGAGAACCAGTCGACGATCTCGCCCAGGAAGCCGAACAACGACACCTCGACGATCGCGATCAGCGAGGTCAGGACAGCGGTCGCCAGAAGCAGCGGCCAGACCGGCCTGGCGTAGAACCAGACGAAGCGGAAGAGACCGCCTTCCGGCGGCGTGGTCAGATCCTGCCGAGGGAACGGCTCGACCATTTTCTCGAACAACGAGAACATACGGGGTTTTCCAATCGAACTGACGGGCGATCATCGCCTCCTCGCACGACCGAACGATATCGCGATCCTGAGACGTAGCCCTGCCCCGGACGGCCAAGACCGCGGGACCATGAATGCAGATCTGTGATGCCGCGGACGCGACGCCCGGTGATGCCGGTCGGGCGCCCTCGGCGAGTTTGGGATATAGGGAACCAGCTACCGGTTTCACGGGGCGGTATGGCGGGTGCGAGTGACAGCATTGTGAGGATCGAATCACAAGAACAACCGAGGAGGTTGGGGGCGCAGCTCTCGATCGCGCTTTACCAACCCGACATTGCCGGCAACACCGGTACGATTCTGCGGCTGGGCGCATGCCTGGGGCTGCCGGTGGAAGTGATCGAGCCGGCCGGCTTCGATCTTTCCGACAGAGCCCTCAAGCGTGCCGGCATGGATTACGTTGCGATGTCGCAACTTGTGAGACATCTGGATTTTTCCACGTTCGAAAAGGCACGGCGCACGTGTGGTCGGCGCCTCGTACTTTTGTCGACCCAAGGGCAGACTCGCTACACGGACTTTCGATACACGGCGGGAGACATCCTGTTGTTCGGACGCGAGAGCGCGGGCGTTCCCGAAGCCATCCACCGCGTTGTCGATGCGACTGTGACCATCCCGATGGACGGCGGTGGCCGCTCACTCAATCTGGCAGTCGCCGTCGGCATGGCCGCAGGAGAGGCACTCCGACAATTGCGCTGGGCGGGCGATCTTGTGACAGATTCGACATCGTTAGCATCCGATTAAGCAAATCAGCGCAATATTAGGAACCGACCAGCAGAAGGCACGTTGTTTGTCCAGCGTGACAACTTTATCTTCTCAAGCAAAAAGGCCATCCGATGAGTGACCTGGCTAGAACACTGTCGAACAAACATCGGCAGTCGGAAGTCGCTCGATTCCTGCAGCACCTGCCGACCTTCACGGTTCCGCCGCAACTGCCGAAGTCGCTGTGCGAACAGCTTGAACGCCTGCAGACCGCCGAGACTGCGATGCGCGAGTCCGGTTCAAACTCCCGATGACACCCCCATTTCCAGCCATGTGCTGCTCTAGCATAGCGGCCATTCAACTGTGTTGTGCTCTCGCCTCTCACGACCTGTCCAGGACAAGCTGAGCATCAGTCATGTGCGGTACCCGGTCCAGTAACTGAAGCTCACGACGCCCCTCCGTCGACTTATCGCCGCGATGCTCTGCGCTTTTCCTCTGCGCTGCGTGTTGGCGTTGCATGACACCATTCCCACATGCGGGCGGACAAACCCTGCTACGGACACAGTCAGGGTCTCGCTCATGACAAGGGAATGAGGGAACGGTGCAGATCTTCTGGGACTTGGCGTATCTGATTTCAGGCGCGTTGCTGTTGTTCGGAGGCGGTGAGTCACTTGTTCGAGGCAGTGTCGCAATTGCGACGCGCTACGGCATATCGAAAATCGTCGTCGGGTTGGTCATCGTCGGTTTCGGAACCTCTGCCCCCGAACTCCTCGTCTCCGTACAGGCAGCGCTCGCCGGGTCGCCCGACATATCCATCGGCAACGTCGTGGGCTCCAACATCGCAAATATTCTCCTGATCATCGGTGCAGCGGGACTGATCGCGCCGATCTGCAACCGCGATCCCGCCATCCGGCGCGACCTCGTCGTGATGGTAGCCGTCTCGCTCATTGCGGTCGGCATCTTTCTCAGCGGCGAAGTCAGTCGATTGACGGGCGCCGCGCTTCTGGCGGTTCTCGCGATCTATCTGGGCGCCACGTATGTGCTGGAGCAGCGCAGGCGCAGCCACGCCAAGGGCACAACACGGGAGGCCCCGGACCACGGCGACGATGATGCCGGCAGCCCGCCCCTTGCGTTTCTGCCGGCAGCTTTGTTCGTCATCGCCGGCATCGTGATGCTGGTAGTCGGCGCACGGCTGATGGTGACCGGCGCGGTTGGAATTGCCCGCGACTTCGGGATTTCGGAAGCCGTGATCGGCGTGACCGTCGTTGCGATCGGCACATCGCTACCGGAACTGGCAACCGCTGTCATCGCTGGCTTGCACCGGCAGTCCCAGGTGGTTCTGGCCAACGTCGTCGGCTCGAACATCTTCAACATCCTCAGCATTCTCGGCGTAGCCGCGCTCGTCGCGCCGATCCACGTCTCCTCACGCTTTGCGATCTGGGACGGGCCATTCATGGCAGCGATCGCAGCGGCGATGCTGATCTATCTGTTTGCTTTCCAAACGATCAGCCGGTGGACAGCCGCCGTCATGCTGGCCGCCTATGCCGGATATATCGCGATACAGGCAGGGCTCTGAGGGCGGGCATGCAGTCCAGCAGGGCATGCCCGGATCGTCAGTCGGCGCTGGGCAGTCGGCGCATGGTGAACTCGATGTCGCCTTCCGGCAAGGTTCGCCAGCTTTCGACCGATGTCCAATAGGCAGCCTTCGGGTAGCGATCGAGCCATTCGCGTGCCTTCGTGCGGGCAGCTTCGCGCGGCAGGGTGAAGGTCTCGCGCACGAAGCTGTCGCCGCCGGCACCCGGCATTCTTGCAGCGTCGCGGCCGACACCGCGAGAGTTGCGCGTGCGCTGGAGTTGCCGGGAAAGGCCACCGAGGGGCGGCGGGGTCAGCCGGGACATGCTCGTCGTCTCTCGAAGTACCGATCGTCAGGAAATGCAAGATAGCGGGTGGCGAACGCTTTTGCGAATCGCTGGATGACGGCACAACGGAGTATCGTCGCCTCGTCATGAGGTTGGCGTTTTGCAGTGCGACGCCAGATGTCGTGCCTGTAAGGACCTGCCGCGCCCCCGTCGAGACCCTGCGCGGCTGCCAGACTGTCAGCGCGGGCTTGCCCGCCATACCGAAAAGAGTGCGTTGCATGGAACGGCCGAACCTGCCCGAGGGGCTTCCCGCAGACATCGAGACCAAGAAGGCGACGGCGCAGGCATGGTTCGAAGCGCTGCGCGACCGCCTCTGCAAGGTCTTCGAGGAAATCGAGGACGGCTTCGGCGAGGAGACCGGGCTGGAACCGGGCCGCTTCGTGCAGACCGAATGGTCGCGTGAGGACGATGGCGGCGGCGGCCTGATGTCGATGATGCACGGTCGGGTCTTCGAGAAGATCGGCGTCCACACATCGACGGTGCATGGCGAGTTCTCGCCCGAATTCCGCAAGCAGATCCCGGGCGCCGAGGAGGACCCGACCTTCTGGGCTTCCGGCATTTCGCTGATTGCCCACATGCGCAATCCGAATGTGCCGGCCGTCCACATGAACACCCGCATGGTCGTCACGTCGCGGCAATGGTTCGGCGGCGGCGCCGACCTGACCCCGACGCTCGACCGGCGCCGCACGGACGAGGACCGTGACACTCGGGCCTTCCACAAGGCGCTGCAATTCGTCTGCGATCGCCATTCGAACGTCGCCGACTACGCCAAGTTCAAGGAATGGTGCGACACCTATTTCTACCTGCCGCATCGCGACGAGCCACGCGGCGTTGGCGGCATCTTCTACGACTGGCTGCATTCCTCGGACGAGGCCGGCGGCTGGGATGCGGACTTCGCTTTCACCCGCGACGTCGGCAAGGCGTTCCTGGTGGTCTATCCCCACATCGTCCGGCAGAACATCACCGAGCCCTTTACCGAGGCCGATCGCGAGGAACAGCTCATCCGGCGCGGGCGCTACGTCGAATACAACCTCCTGTATGACCGGGGCACGCTGTTCGGGCTGAAGACCGGCGGCAATGTGAACTCGATCCTCTCCTCCATGCCACCCGTGGTGAAGTGGCCCTAGGCAGCACTCAAATTCTTCGTTGAATATGAACTGTTTAAATGATCGGGCGTTCTACCTATTCTAGTCGTGACGGATCAGGGAGGATCTCATGTATGAACTGGATTGTGCAGGCGTAATTCCCGGCTGCAGACGCGTCATCCGAGCCGAGTCCGAGGCCGAAGTCGTTCGCAGGGCGGTTGTCCAAGCCCGGCAGTTCGGCGTCGAGCACATCTCGCCGGGCATGCTCGATGCCATGCGAACCAAGATGCGCGAACAGGTCGACGAGCGGCGATCGGCGACTTTTGCGTAACGAAAAAGCGGGCACTCGGCCCGTTTTTTTTGTGCACGTCACCTGGCCGACGATGGTGGTCAGACCCGTTCCAGGAGGCTATCGCGTCCGAGAACAAACCCGCTGCTTGCCCAGAGCCTGCGCAGCCGGTCGAGGGTCCGGCCCATTTCCGGTCCCGGCGAAATGCCCGCAGATTTCAGGTCGTCACCACTGACCGGGAATGCCGGCGGTGCGAAATTGCGCGCAACGTCCAGCTGACCGGTGAGCTGAGCCATTGCCTCGAGCGTCTCGGCCGAAGCCCCTGCTTTGGCGCGCGCCGCTGCGACACCGAGGCGCAACCGATCGGTTATCGCAGCGCGGTCGCCGAAATACAGCCGGGCGCGGAAGGCGGAATCGCTCTCCTCGGGTTTCGCCGGTTCGGCGACCGCGAAACCGACGATGCGGTTGCGGTCGGCATTCGACAGTTTCAGCCGCTCGGCCATCTGGGTCAGGCGCGCGGCGTCCGGCGGCACGATGGCGGCGAGCCGCAGCATCGGATCGGCCGACCAGCCGAAGGCCCGTTCACTTTCGACCAGGGAATGGATCGCGTCGATGCCCCAGCGCTCGCTCTCGGGCAGGATGCGGGTCAGCACACCGGTCTGACGCATCCACAGGAGCGCCCGCGACGGATTGGGCGCAGCCAGCAGCTTCTTCAGTTCTGTCCAGACACGCTCGGCTGACAGGCCGTCCAGCCCCTCCTTCAGCCGTGTCGCCGCTCGAATGCCCGCCGCGTCCGGCCGCCCTTCCCCATACCAGGCGAAGAAGCGGAAGAAGCGCAGGATGCGCAGATAATCCTCGCGAATCCGGGTCTCGGAATCCCCGATGAAGCGAAGGGTCCGGCTGTCGAGATCGGCCCGGCCGCCGACGAGATCGACGATGCTGCCGTCGGCACGGGCGTAGAGCGCATTGATGGTGAAGTCCCGGCGCTCGGCGTCGGCCTGCCAGTCTCGCCCGAAATGCACGATCGCGCGCCGGCCATCCGTCTCGATGTCGCGGCGCAGCGTCGTCACCTCGTACGCTCGCTCGGTCGTCACGACGGTGACCGTGCCGTGCTCGATGCCCGTCGGGACAGCCCGAAAGCCGGCCGCCTCGACGCGCCGTACGGTCTCCTGCGGCAGCGTCGTCGTGGCGACGTCGATGTCGGTGACGGCCTGGTCGAGAACCGAGTTGCGCACGGCACCGCCGACGACCCGCGCCTCCTCGCCATCGGCCGACAGCGTCGCCAGCAGCGTCTGCAGGGCCGGCGTCGTCAGCCAGTCTGCCTCGATCGTCGTGGCGGTCATGCGTAGAGTCCTTCGTACAATGTGCGAATGATGCCGGCGGTGACGCCCCAGATGAAGCGCTCGCCAAAGGGCATCACGTAGTAGCGCCGCTCGATGCCCTGCCAGACGCGGCTTTCCTCGCGATGGTTCGCCGCGCTCATCAGGAAGCCCAGCGGCACCTCGAAGACGTCCTGCACCTCATCGGGATTGGCGGCAAGGGCAAAGCCCGGCCGCACGATCGCAACGACCGGCGTGATCCGGAAGCCGGTGGTGGTGAGATAGCGCGGCAGCCGGCCGACCGGTTCCACATGTCCCGGATCGAGGGCGATCTCCTCGACGCTCTCGCGGATCGCGGCGGCTTCCGGCGACGCATCTTCGGGGTCGACGGAACCGCCGGGAAAGGCGATCTGGCCCGAATGCTTGCGCAGATGCGCGGTGCGCGTGGTTAAGATCACGGTTGCGCCATCACCGCGGTCGACCACCGGCACGAGCACGGCGGCCTCCCGCGCCCGATCACGCTCCATCAATTGCACGAGATCGGGGTTGAGCAGGTGGTCGCCAAATTCGCGGCTCGGCGCGCCATCCCCCACCCAGCCACGTTGGGCAATCCGTGCGCGCAGATCGGCGGCGGTGAACCCGGCATAGCTGTCGGAACCTGCAGCGGCGACAGTTCCATATCCGGACGTATCGGACAGCACGATCAGGATCCACCGCATGTGGCGGGGATGTCGAATTCTGCGCCGCCCGAGCGCACGAACCGGCGCGTCCCTTCGGTCTCGACATGGTCGGCGAGGTCGAAGGCGAGAGCCCGCGTCAGCCGTGCCTCCAGCCGGCCGCGAACCGTGACATAGGGTCGGAACTCGCCGTTCTCGCCAATGTTGAACCGCATCGGATTGTCCGGCCCGGCGGCGCAGATGTCGCCGACATCGGTGCGAAAGGTCAGCAGCGGCACACCGTCGCGCACCTCCCGATTCATCTCCACGGCCTGGAAATGCGCGTCCTCGACTGTGATGCCGAGCTTTTCCACAGGCGTGACGAGATAGGTCCGGCCGTCTGGATCCTTCCGCAGGACCGTGGCGAACAGGCGCACAAGCGCCGGACGGGTAATCGGAGAGCCATTGTAGCTCCAGCGTCCGTCGGCATGGATCACCATGTCGATGTCGCCGCAGTATTCCGGATCCCAGCGCTCCACCGGCGGAGCGCCCTTGCCCGCACGCTCTGCACGGGCGACAAGGGCCGCCAGGCTGGTGCCGGCCTGCGTTGCCGGCGCGCTGCCGGTTGCGTCGTCCTGCGGGTCGCTGAGCTGGTGCGGCAATGGGTCCTCCGATCGGGATTCGTCTTATTTTGGCCGGCCTTCGCAGTCACGAAATAGTTGCTCATCGCCAGCTTGCCAGGAGTCCCGGTGGCCGATTTGATGGCCGGAAGCGGGCGCGCGCCGGCGATCATGAGCAGATGCAGATCTGGCCATTCCCCTCGATACCCGACGGAGACCGTTTCGATGACGATGATGAAGCCCGAGGAGGAGACCCTCAGCGAGGACGCCATCGTGGGACTGGCCGAGACGGCGCTTGCCGACATTGCCAAGGTCCGCGAATCGGTCGGACGGGTCATCTTCGGCCAGGAAAGCGTCGTCGAGCAGAGCCTCATCGCGATCCTTTCGGGCGGCCATGCGCTTCTCGTCGGCGTGCCGGGCCTTGCCAAGACCAAGCTGGTCGACACGCTCGGCCTCTCCCTCGGTCTCGATGCCCGGCGCATCCAGTTCACGCCCGACCTGATGCCATCCGATATCGTCGGCACCGAGGTGATGGACCAGGACGAGACCGGCCGACGCTCGTTCCGCTATGTGAAGGGTCCGGTCTTCGCCCAACTCCTGATGGCCGACGAGATCAACCGCGCCTCGCCGCGCACCCAGTCGGCGCTCCTGCAGTCGATGCAGGAATATCACGTGACCGTCGCAGGCGAGCGGCATGATCTGCCCAAGCCTTTCCATGTCCTGGCAACCCAGAATCCGCTGGAGCAGGAAGGCACCTACCCGCTGCCCGAAGCCCAGCTCGACCGCTTTCTGATGCAGGTCGACGTGTTCTATCCCGATCTGGAAGCCGAGCGCCGGATTCTGCTGGAGACCACCGGCGGGGCCGATCACGTGGCCGAGCCGGTGATGACGTCCGACCGCCTGCGCGAGATCCAGACGCTGGTGCGCCGCATGCCGGTCGCCGAAAACGTCGTCGACGCCATCTTGCGGCTCGTGCGCTCGGCCCGGCCGGGCAACGGCCACAAGGAGGCGGACGCCCATATCGCCTGGGGCCCCGGCCCTCGCGCCAGCCAGGCGCTGATGACCTGTGTGCGCGCCCGCGCCCTGTATGACGGCCGCTTCGCTCCGTCGGTCGACGACGTCATGGCGCTGGCGGAGCCGATCCTGCAGCACCGTATGGCGCTGAACTTTTCGGCCCGCGCCGAGGGCATGAACGTGCGCGACGTCATCGGCGCGCTGAAGCGCGACGTGGCGTAGGGCCCGGCATGCGGATCGGATCCACCGTCGACCTGACAACCGCACCGGCCGCGCTCGCGCGATCGCGCCAGCGCGCGGCGCTGATGCCCGACCTTCTGGTCGAGGCACGGCGCGTGGTCTCGACCGTGATCGCCGGTTGGCACGGGCGGCGCAGGCGTGGCGTCGGCGAGAATTTCTGGCAGTTCCGTCCATTCGTCGAGGGCGAACCGGTGTCGCGCATCGACTGGCGCCGCTCGGCCCGCGACGATCATGTCTATCTGCGCGACCGGGAGTGGGAGGCCGCCCAGACCGTCTGGCTGTGGGCCGATCCGTCGCCGTCCATGCGCTTCATGTCCAGTGCGGCGCAGGCATCGAAGGAATCGCGCGCGCTGGTCATCGTGCTGGCACTCGCCGAGATCCTGTCGCGCTCGGGTGAGCGCATCGGCTATCCTGGCGTCGTCGATCCGATATCGGCGCGCAATGCCGCCGAACGCATCGCCGGTGCGCTGCTCAGCCGGCGCCCCGACGACCCGTTCCCGCCGGACGATCGCCTGAAACGCTTCACGGAACTGGTGATCGTCAGCGATCTCCTCGATCCGGTGGACGAGGTCGTTGCCCGCATCGACCGGCTCGGCCGGCGCGGCATTCGCGGGCATGTCGTGATGATCTCGGACCCGGCTGAAGAAATGTTTCCCTATGCCGGCCGGACCAAATTCCGCGATCCCGAAACCGGCGCCACGCTGACCGCCGGGCGCGCCGAGACCCTGCGCGAGGACTATGCCACCCTGTACCGGGCGCGGCGCGAGCACATCGCCGAACATTGCCGCCGGCTCGGCTGGAGCTTCATCCCCCATCGCACCGACCATCTGGCTTCGGAAGTGCTGGTCGCCGTCCACGGCCGGTTGAGTGGCGCACCGCAGGCGGTCGCGCCGCGGGCATCCGGGGCATCGGCATGATCGGCGGGCTGGCACTTTCCTTCGGTGCGCCGCTCGTGCTGTTCGGGCTCCTGGCGCTGCCGGCGATCTGGTGGCTTCTGAAGCTGACGCCGCCGCGGCCGCAGTTGGAAACCTTTCCACCGATGCGCATCCTCGAACGGGTGCTGAAGCGCGAGGAAACGCCATCCAAGAGCCCGTGGTGGCTGACGCTGCTGCGCCTGCTGCTCGCGGCGCTGATCATCTTCGCCCTCGCCGCCCCGACCCTTAATCCGCGCGAAGGCCAGTTGTCGGGGACCGGTCTGCTGGCGCTGATGGTCGACAATGGCTGGGCCAGTGGCGGTGATTTCGATGCACGGCGTACGGCGGCGGAAGAGCTGATCCGCGAAGCCGGCGAAGCCGGGAGACCGGTTTCGCTTGCCTTCACGGCGGAGGGTCAGGCTGACGACGCGACGCCGGTCGAGGCATCGGCGGCGCTCGAACGTCTTGCGGCAGCCGCGCCGCGCCCGATCCCCACCGATCGTGCGGCGGCGGCCGAACGCATCGCGACAGCGCTGGCCGGCAATGGAGTCGGCTCGCTGGCCTTTGTCGCCGACGGCCTCGATGCCAACGGAACCGAAGCTGCCAGCCGCAGCCTGGCGGCGCTCTCACCCTCGCAAGCCATCGTCTATGCGCCCGAGATCGACGGCCTCGTCGGCCTGACCGGCGCCGACAACTCGACGGAGGCGCTTGTCGTCCAGGCCGTCCGTCCCGGTGCCGAGGCTGAGTCCCGCAGCTTCGACATTCGCGCGATTGATGCCCAGGAGCGCGAGATCGGGCGCACAACGCTGGATTTCGACGCCGGATCCGGCAGTGCCGAAGCCCGCTTCGCAATCCCCGTAGAACTGCGCAACGATATCGCCCGGCTGGAAATCGAGGGTGCCGGAACGGCCGGCGCCGTGCGGCTGGTCGACGACAGTTTCCAGCGGCGGCGCGTGGCGCTGGTCTCGGGTGAATCGTCGGATCTGGCGCAGCCGCTGCTCTCGCCGCTCTACTACATCACCCGCGCGCTGGAGCCCTTCGCCGACATCGTGCGCCCGGAGAGCGCCAACCTTGCCGAATCCATTCCCGCGCTGATCGCGCGCCGACCCTCGGTGATCGTCCTCGCCGATATCGGCATCCTTCCGGACAACGCCCGCGAGGCGCTACAGGGCTTCGTCGCGGATGGCGGCTATCTCCTGCGCTTTGCCGGTCCGCGGCTTGCTGCCGCTCCCGGCGACGACACGCTGGTACCCGTGCGCCTGCGCACCGGCGAGCGTCAACTCGGCGGCGCGATGTCGTGGTCGGAGCCCCAGAAGATCGCTCCGATGCCGGACGACGAACCCTTTGCCGGGATCGAGGTACCGCAGGACGTCACCGTGACCCGCCAGATCCTCGCCGAACCGGCGGCAGACCTGGCCGAGCGGACATGGGCGAGCTTGGCAGACGGCACACCGCTGGTCACCGCCGAAACGGTCGGCGCGGGCACCATCGTCCTTTTCCACGTCACAGCCGAAGCGACCTGGTCGAACCTGCCGATCTCCGGCGCCTTCGTTGAGATGCTGCGACGGATCGTGACCCTGTCGCGGGCCGGAGCCAGCACCAGCGAGGGTCGCACTGCCGCCGACAGCCTGCCACCCTATCGCATGCTCGACGGTCAGGGCCGCCTCACCAGCCCAAGTGCCGACGTGCAGCCGCTTCAGCCCGTCGCCGACGGCGACCAGCCGGTGACGCGCGAGAACCCGCCCGGTCTCTATGGCAGCGAGGAAGGCTACCTTGCCCACAATCTCCTGACGGCAAATGCCGAATTGCGAGCGCTTCCGGAGCTGGATCTCGGGGCTCCGATCGAGGCGCGTGGCTATGGCGGCGCAGAAGCGGTCGATCTCGCGCCCTGGCTGTTTGCAGCCGCGCTCGTCCTGTTCGCGCTCGATGCGCTGGCCCTGCTCTGGCTGAACGGCGCCGCCACCCGCATCGGCAGTGCCGTGGCGGGCCGCCGCGCCAGCGCGCTTCCAGCAATCCTGCTCGCTGTGGCACTCGGGGGAATGGCTGCAACGCCCGACGCCCGCGCACAGGAGCCAACGACAGCCGAGCCTGTCCCAGCCGAGGAAACCGCCGACGCCCTCGATGTCGAGCGGGCGATCCAGGCGACGGAAACCACTCACCTCGCCTATGTGCTCACCGGTGACGAGGCCACCGACGAGATCTCGCGGCAGGGCCTGTCGGGCCTGTCGCAATACATCACGGCCAAGACGGCCCTGGAGCCGGGCGAGCCGATGGGCGTCGACATTGCCACCGACGAGCTCGCCTTCTTCCCGATCATCTACTGGCCGATCGATCCTGCGGCGCCGATGCCGACCGAAGCTGCGGTCAGCCGTATCGACGCCTACATGAAACAGGGCGGCACAGTGCTGTTCGACGTGGCGGACGATCCGATCTCCGGTCTGTCGGGCGGCAGTGTCTCCGCCGGCCAGGGGCGTCTGCGCGACATCCTCGCCGATCTCGACGTGCCGCCGCTCGACCCGGTCCCGTCGGACCACGTCCTGACCAAGGCCTTCTACATGCTCGACGATTTTCCCGGCCGCCACACCGGCTCCCAATTGTGGGTGGAATCGCTGGTGGGTGATGGCGAGGGTGGTGCCCGGCCTGCCCGAGGCGGCGACGGCGTGTCCTCGATCATGATCACATCCAACGATTTCGCCAGCGCCTGGGCCGTCGACAGTCAGGGGCTGTTCCTCTTCCCGACGGATTCCGCCG
Organism: Aurantimonas sp. A2-1-M11; assembly: GCF_036549475.1. NCBI lineage: Bacteria > Pseudomonadati > Pseudomonadota > Alphaproteobacteria > Hyphomicrobiales > Aurantimonadaceae > Aurantimonas > Aurantimonas sp. A2-1-M11. Next base: position 88,459 of record NZ_JAZHLI010000010.1, read on the forward strand.
ATCCGTCGCAGCGCGAATACGCCTATCGGGCGGGCGTCAACATCGTGATGTATGTGCTGACCGGCAACTACAAGGCCGACCAGGTGCATGTGCCGGCGCTTCTGGAAAGGCTGGGCCAATGAGCTGGTCCGTCGACTTCGCGCCGTTCTTTTCCTGGACGGTGATCGCCCTCCTCGCGGTGCCGGCCGTGCTGCTGGCTCTTGGTCTGGTCGTCGCCCGCATTCGCGGCGCGCTGGTACGCATCGTCGCCATCGCGGCGCTGTTGCTGGCGATCATGAACCCCGTCGTCCTGCAGGAGGAACGCGATCCGCTGAAGAGCGTGGTCGCGCTCGTCGTGGACAGCAGCCAGAGCCAGACCATCGGCGAGCGCACGGCCCAGGCCGATGCAGCGGAAGCGGCGCTGAAGGACAGCCTCGCCCGCTATCCCGAATTCGAGGTTCGCACGGTCGAGGCAAGGTCCGGCGCGTCGCCCGCAGACGGTGCCACAACGGCGCTGTTCGGCGCCCTCTCGGGCGCTCTCAAGGACGTGGCGCCGGCCCGAGTCGCCGGCGCCATCATGGTGACGGACGGGCAGATCCACGACATCCCGGCCGAGGCCCAGGCGCTCGGCTTCGATGCTCCCGTCCATGGCCTGATCACCGGGCAGCCGGACGAGTTCGACCGGCGGATCGAGATCACCACCAGCCCGCGCTTCGGGCTCGTCGACGAGGACCAGCGGNCGCTCGGCTTCGATGCTCCCGTCCATGGCCTGATCACCGGGCAGCCGGACGAGTTCGACCGGCGGATCGAGATCACCACCAGCCCGCGCTTCGGGCTCGTCGACGAGGACCAGCGGCTGCGTTACCGTGTCCTGGAAGACGGACCCGACGCATCCGACCAGCCCGTCGAGGTCCAGTTGTTCCTGAATGGCGATCTGGTCTCGCGCGAGAGCGTGCGCCCCGGCGCGGATGCCGAACTCTTGTTCCAATTGCCGCGCGCCGGCAAGAACATCCTCGAACTGGTCGCCGCGCGCGCGCCGGACGAGATCACCCCGGTGAACAATCGGGCGATCGCGGTCGTCGACGGCATTCGCGAAAACCTGCGGGTGCTCCTGGTCTCGGGCGAGCCCCATGCCGGCGAGCGCACCTGGCGCAACCTCCTCAAATCCGACGCTGCGGTCGATCTCGTCCATTTTACCATCCTGCGGCCACCGGAAAAGCAGGACGGCACGCCGATCGACCAGCTGTCCCTCATCGCCTTTCCGACGCGCGAACTCTTCGTCGAGAAGATCGACGATTTCGACCTGATCATCTTCGATCGCTATCAGGAGCGCGGCGTGCTGCCTTCGCTCTATTTCGACTACATCGCGCAATACGTGCAAAACGGCGGCGCGATGCTGATCGCTTCGGGGCCGGAATATGCCAGCCCGGAAAGCGTTGCGCGCACGCCGCTGCAGTCGATCCTGCCGGCACTGCCCACCGGCGACATCGAGCAGAGCGCCTTCCGGCCGCAGATCTCCGATATCGGACGAAAGCACCCGGTGACGCGCAACCTGCCAGGCTCGGCCAGCGAACCCCCGGATTGGAGCCGCTGGTTCCGCTCCATCGACGTGGGTGAGACGCAGGGCGAGACGGTGATGGACGGGCCGGATGGCAAGCCGTTGCTGGTGCTCGATCGGGTCGGCGAAGGCCGGATTGCCCTGCTCCTGTCGGATCAGGAATGGCTCTGGTCGCGCGGCTTCGAAGGCGGAGGCCCGCATGTGGCGCTGTTCCGGCGCCTCGCCCACTGGCTGATGAAGGAGCCGGAATTGGAGGAAGAGGCGCTGAACGCCGAGGCCCGTGGTTCCGACCTCGTCGTGACGCGCCAGACCATCGGCGACGCGCCCGGCACCGCAACAGTCCTGACGCCTTCGGGTGCGGCGGTGACGCTGCCCCTGAACGAGGTCGGCGCCGGCCGCTATGAAGGCGTCCTGGAGACCGATGAACTCGGCCTGTTCCAGGCCGCCAATGGCGATCTGCGGGCGCTGGCGAATGTCGGACCGGTCAATCCCCGCGAATATCGCGAGGCGATCTCCACCGGCGAGAAGCTGCAGCCCCTCGCCGATGCCACGCGCGGCAGCGTGCGCCGCATCGGCGATGCGGACGGCGACGTCACCGTGCCCCGCATCGTGCCGGTCAGCGGACGGGCCAATGCCGACGGTCGCGACTGGATCGGCCTGAGGACCACCGACGAAACGGTGCTGCGCGGCGTCGACCGCACACCGCTCTTCGCCGGCTTCCTTGGTCTTGCCGTTCTGCTCATGGCGCTCTCCGCGACGTGGTACCGCGAGGGACGGTAAGAGGGCGTCGGCGCGTCAGTGCTTGAAGCAGTTGTCGCGATGCCAGCCGAGAAAGCGAGGATGTGGGCGATCCGCTGTTCGATGCGGCGGTAGCAGATAGCCGCTCTTGTTGATCAGGGTACGGACACTCGACGGATCGTTCACCTGTCTCGACACCAGTATCTGCAGATCATCGGCGATACCGATCAGCCCGCGATCGAACATCCAATGAACGGTGCCCGACAACGCCACACCGTTGTTGACGATATCGGGACCGTTCGCCTCCACCGGCCTGATGTGAGCCGCTTCGACTTCCGCCCGGCCACCGCCGTTGATGAGCTTCAGCCCGGTGATGGCGCAGCGCGAGTCGTATGCGCGCAGCACGAGCCGCCGGAACACCCGGTCGCGCACAATTCGTGAATCGAAATATTTGCCTCGATCGCGCTCTTCCTCGTCGCCATATTGAAAAGGCGTCGGCTCATCCTCAAACCCCATTTGATCGCGTAGGTCGGTTCGCGGGAGCATCTCCGAATCCATCTCGAACCCACGCTCCAGGATACGGTCCAGGTCCGCTGCCGAAATCTGTCGTACGGCTGATTGCGCCCGCCCGGAGATCCGGCCCGCGTCATTCAGTACACCGCGCTCGATCACCCCATCTGCGTCGCTGAATGGAACAGGGTTCGGGAAATCCAGATAGCTCCCCGGTTCGATCAAAGCGATATACATCCCAGGCGCCATGGGATCGGATATGACATCTTGCACCTTCGCGATCGCGAAATATCCTCGCGTATCCATCACCTTCCGCGGTTCGTAATAGACGATCCAATCGCCGAGGCATGCACGCACTCGACCAAGATACTGGCTCGGGAACTGATAGCGTTCCGCCGGGCTGTCGTCGTAGATCGAATCCGTGCGGTGGATGAAGATGCCGAATGCCATGTGTCAATGGATACCGGCAAGTCGGACAAAACCATAGCTTTCCAAGGAGAAAGCGCCGGCGAAACAGCCTAGCTACAGAAGAATCCAGAAGCGCTTCTACCAGCGGACTCCTGTCTCGGTTGGACCCGTCCCCTCACACCCTCCAGCTCACCCGGGACGAGTTCCAGCCCCAGCAGCCGGGACAGATCCACCGGGCCCGGCATGATCACAGATCCGCGCGGCAGCGGTCGGTAGCCGAGCGGCGCGTAATAGGGGGGATCGCCGACAAGGATGATGGAGGTCTCGCCGGCCTGGCGCGCGGCCTCGGCTGCGCGTTGCATCAGCGCCTTGCCGGCGCCGCGGTTCTTGAAGGCCGGACGCACGGCAAGCGGTCCGAGCATCAGCGAGGCCGTCGCACCGATCGCGATGGGCGTCAGGCGGACCGAGCCGATGATCGCACCGTCATACTCGGCGACGAAGGACAGCGCCGGCGCATGCGCCGCCATCTCGCGGACGCGTTCGGCGGCCCGCGTGAAGCGGCCAGGTCCGAAGGCCTCGGCGGCAATCGCATCGATGGCGGCGTGATGTGCGGGCTGTTCCGGCAGATACCGGACATCGGAGAGAGCGAACATGCGGGGATCATCCAGGTCGGGCGGGCATCAGCGCCGCTCGCAAGGCTCCCATTCGGCTGATCGGGACTCCGGCAAACGACGACGGTCAGTGCGCGCGGGCGCAGATCCTGTGTCGTCGTCGGCGGATGATCATGCTGGTCGCTCCTCGGTCTTCGGATCGGTAGCACCGCCTCCGGCCAAGGTCCAGCCAATGCTGCAAGCTCTCGAGGCAGCCACGTCCGTTGACGCTGCGTCGCGGCTGTAACGGGGACGCTCCGGGGCCACTTCGGTTAGCGTGACGAACCCGAACCGAAGGAGGACGCCCATGGGATTGCTCGTAGACGGCCAATGGCAGGACAAATGGTACGACACCAAGTCGACCGGCGGCAGCTTCAAGCGAACGACCACGAGCTTCCGCGATTGGATCACCCCCGACGGCTCGCCTGGCCCGGATGGGCAGAAGGGCTACAAGGCGGAGCCCGGCCGCTACCATCTCTATGTGTCCCTCGCCTGCCCCTGGGCGCATCGCACGCTGATCGCCCGCAAGCTCAAGAAGCTGGAGGACGTCATCTCCCTCTCGGTGGTCGATTACCACATGGGCGAGGAAGGCTGGGTCTTCTCCGACCGTCCCGGAGCCATCCCGGACACGGTTTTCGGCAAGGAGCGGCTCTACGAGATCTATCTGGAGGCCGACCCTCATTACAGCGGGCGCGTGACCGTGCCGGTGTTGTGGGACAAGCAGACCGGGACCATCGTCAACAATGAATCGGCTGAGATCCTGCGGATCCTCAACCGCGGCTTCGACGAGTATGGCGATGGGTCGGTCGATCTCTCACCCGAGGCCTTGCGCAGCGAGATCGACGCGATCAACGCGGACATCTACGACCACGTCAACAACGGCGTCTACAAATGCGGTTTCGCAACGACCCAGTCGGCCTATGAGGAGCCCTTCGGCGAACTGTTTGCCGCGCTCGACCGACTGGAGGAGCTTCTCTCGAAGCAGCGCTATCTCGTCCCAAGTGCGGCCCCTACCGAGGCGGACTGGCGTCTGTTCACGACCCTGATCCGGTTCGACCCGGTCTATTTCGGCCACTTCAAATGCAATCAGCGCCAGATCAAGGACTACCCGAACCTCTTCAAATACATGCTGGAACTCTATCAGATCCCGGGTGTCGCCGAGACGGTTGATCTCGATCACATCAAGGGCCACTATCACTCCAGCCACAAGACCATCAATCCCACGGGCATCGTCCCGCTGGGGCCCGAACAGGACCTGACCGTTCCCCATGGCCGGGAGCGATTGGCGGTTCACCAATAGGGATCGGGAGCCGCTTCGCCGGCAAGTTCGGCGAGGCGACGCAAGGTCGCGTCGGTCGTGCCATCCGGCAGGTCGTCGAGGGCGAAGAAATCCATCTCGGCGATCTCGGCGCTGGGCTTTCGGGCCCCCTCGCGCCGGAAGGCACCGCAGCGATAGAAGAGCACGTGGTCGCGGTTGGAAGCGCTGCGGTTGAAATGCGCCGAGACGAGTCGCGGCGGGTCGACCAGCACCAGCCCGACCTCCTCCCTGACCTCGCGCGCCATCGCGTCGGCCGCCGTCTCGCCGGGATCGACCCCGCCGCCCGGCAGGTACCAGCCGGAAACATATGTGTGACGCACAAGACAGATCCGTCCGTCGTTATCGGACACGACGCCTCGCACCCCCAGGGTCATTGGCCGTGCTACCACGTGCACGCCATGCAGAACGCGAACGATCAATTTCTCGAAACCCATCGAAACCCTTCGCTCCCGCAACCCTACCAATCGGCCGCTGCGCTCCTAGGATGACAGGCATGTTCCGACTTGCCCATCTCTCCGATATCCATCTCGGCCCCCTGCCCGAATTGTCGATCCGCGAACTCGCCTCGAAGCGGGTCACCGGATACGTCAACTGGCATCGCAATCGTCGCCGGGTGATGTTCGGCGACACGCTCGCCAACCTCATCCAGGACCTGCAACAGGAGGCGCCGGACCACATCGCGGTCACCGGCGATCTGGTCAATCTGGCAACCAAGGTCGAAACCATGGCCGCCCGGATGTGGCTCGAGGAACTGGGCAAGCCGCACCACGTCTCCGTGGTGCCCGGCAACCACGACGCCTACGTGCCGGGAGCGCTGAAACGTTCGTATCGCGAATGGTACGAATACATGATCGGCGACAATCCGCTGAACGCGCTCGGCAACTCGTTTCCCTATGTGCGGGTGCGCGACAAGGTTGCCGTATTCGGCGTCTCGACGGCGGAGGCGACGGCACCGTTTTTCGCCACCGGCACGTTCCGCCGCAAGCAGGCGATGACCTTGGCCAAGCAGCTCGAACAGAGCCGAGAGCAAGGACATTTCCGCGTGGTGCTGATCCATCACCCGCCGATTTCCGGCTCGACCTCATGGCACAAGCGACTGATCGGCAAGCAGTTCTTTTCCAAGGTCATCCACGAGATCGGGGCCGAACTGGTGCTGCACGGGCATACCCACCTCGACACGCTGCACTGGCTGAAAGGGCCCGAAGGCATGGTGCCGGTGGTTGGCGTGCCATCCGCCAGCCAGGCGCCTGGCGGTTCGCATCCGGCCTCGCGCTACAATCTGTTCGAGATCGACGGCGAGCCCGGCAGATGGTCATTGATCCAGCGCGAGCGCGGCGCGCGCGAGGCGCGGCCCGGGATCGGCTGGGTGCGTCAGCGTGAGCTTCTCACCGACGGAAGGGCGATCAACACGACCTCTCGAGAGGATGCGCTTCCCGCGAGATGATCAGCCGACCGACACGCCGGCATAGGACGCGATCGCCAGAAGCAGGCCCGCGCCCACGACCACTCCGATCATCATCCACACTGCGGCGATGACGAAATCGGTTGTGCGGGAGCGGTGCTGCTGCGGCTGCCGCAGCGGCTCCTCTTGGGTGCGGCGGACCGGATGCTCCGGCTTGGCGATCCGTTCGTTGAGTTCGTCATTCACCGCGAACGCCTTGTCGCGCTCGACGATGCGCTCGGCGACATAGTCCGTCACCCGATCGGCGATCACCCGTGCCTCGGTGGATTCCACCAGAGTGACGCGGCCCAGACGGGTCTCGCGGACGAGGCGATAGGTGCGCCGGTCCCGCGCCATCACGACGTTCGCCGTGCCGTCGATCCACAGCCGCGCATGCGCGCCGCCCGACAGGGTGAAATCGAACATCTCTTCGCCGGCCGGCAATTCGTCGATCAGCGGCTGCAGTTCTTCCTGCAGGATCTCCAGGCGCGCGCGATCGGCCTCGCGGATGTCGACGACGACGTCGGATCTCTGCGCGGCGGCGATCTTGGCCTGTCGCACGGCATCGGCCAGCCGCTTCGTCCCCATCAGGGACGCGACATTGTCCTTGCCTTCGCCCATCGATCGTTGCCTCGAATCCAATTCCTTAACCGAATGTTTATCATATCCAGATTCATGATTGGAAGAAACTGCGTGGTGGCGGCTGTCAGGCACCATCGACGTGCTCGATCGCTGCCAGGATAGCGCGCTCGCAGGCACCCTCGTCCTCCAGCATCAACATGTGGCCGCGGTCGGGAAGCGCCGTGAAAGCGAATCCCGGCGGGGCATGCGAGCCCTGCGCGAAGGGGGTCACGGGATCGTCGGCTCCCCAGAGCAGCGAGATCGGAACACCGGTTGCCGCGATGGCCTCCAGGGGCAGAAGGCCCTGCGTGCCGAAATCGACGCCCTCTTGGGCCGTGAACAGCATCGCGAATATGTGCTGGATCGCGGCCCGATCCTCCGGCGATCGGCCGGCGGCGATCGCCGCGGCGATTTCAGCGTCCGGCAGCCAGCCCCGCGCGCCCATTGCCCCCATCGCCCGGCGGATCGCATCTGCGCCCTCGGCCCGCATCACCGCACCAATCATGCCGCTGCCGATCTGGGGCCCGAAGCCGCCAGGCGCCAGCAACGTCATCGACGCCACGCGATCGGCCGCGAACAGGCTCATCAGGCAGGCGATCGCCCCGCCCATGGAATGGCCGACGAGATGGGCGGAGGCGATGTCCCTGGCGTCCAGCTCGGCGAGGATCGCGCGCGCCGCAACCTTGGGCGGGCCGAAGCCGGGATAGTCCCGCGAAGCGCCGTGGCCCGGCAGGTCGAAGGCGAGCACTCGCCTTTGCGGCGTGGCCAGCCGCTCCTGAAGGGACTCCCACAGCACTGCACGACCATCAAAGCCGTGCAGCAGGACCACGGGAGGGGTCGTTCCGCCTGCCTCGCCGCCGCGTTCGACGGCGAAGAGGCGCGGTGACGAATTGGCGTCGCTCATGTCAGCGCGATGCCAGGAGCCGGTTCGCTGCGGCGACCAGCGCTTCCAGCGAAGCGGTGACGATGTTCTTGTTCATGCCGACACCGAACAGGCGTCCGCTCTCGTGCTGGACTTCCATGTAGCAGATGGCGCCAGCGTCGGAGCCGGCCCCCAGCGAATGCTCCGAATAGTCGAACACCGAGAATTCGATGCCCAGATGCCGACAGAGGGCGTCGACGAACCCGTCGATGGGTCCGGTGCCGATGCCCTCGATCGTGGTCTCCACGCCATTGTCGAGAATGGTCGCCTCGACGATGCGCTCGCCCTTCACGTTGGGGCTCGGCCGCGTCGTGTGCTCGACGAAGCGGATGCGGCCCTCCGGCTGCTCGACATAACGCTCGATGAAGCGCTCGTAGATGCGCTTGACCGGCAGCTCGCGCCCTTCCTCGTCGGTGATCTGCTGGATGTCCTCGCGGAACTCAACCTGCAGGTTGCGCGGCAGGTTGAGGCCGTAGTCGGCCTGCAGGACATAGGCGATCCCACCCTTGCCCGACTGCGAGTTGATGCGGATGATCGCCTCGTAGGAGCGGCCGACGTCCTTGGGATCGATCGGCAGATACGGCACTTCCCACAATTCCTTGTTGGCGACCTTGCGGGCCTTCATGCCCTTGTTGATCGCATCCTGGTGCGATCCGGAGAAGGCCGTATAGACCAGCTCGCCCACATAGGGATGACGCTCGTGGATCGTCATCTGGTTGCAGTACTCGAAGATCTCCTTGATGTGGTTGATGTCGGAGACGTCAAGGTTCGGATCCACCCCTTGTGTGAACATGTTCAGCGCCAGGGTGACGATGTCGACATTGCCGGTGCGCTCGCCATTGCCGAACAGCGTGCCCTCGACACGGTCGGCACCGGCCATCAGGCCGAGCTCGGTGGCGGCGACAGCGGTGCCGCGGTCGTTGTGGGGATGCAGCGAGACGATCAGGTTGTCGCGATTGTCGAGCTTCCGGCACATCCACTCCATCTGGTCGGCATGGATGTTCGGCGTCGACATCTCGACGGTGGCGGGCAGGTTCAGGATCAGCTTGTTGTCCGGCGTCGGCTGGACGATTTCGGCGACCGCGTTGCAGATCTCGACGGCGAAATCGAGCTCGGTGCCGGTGAAGCTCTCCGGCGAATACTGGAAGCGATAGCCACCGCCCGCCTTGGCCGCCATGTCGACGACCATCTTGGCCGCGTCGGTGGCGATCTCCTTGATGCCTGCGCGGTCTTTCTGGAACACTACGCGCCGCTGCAATTCGCTGGTCGAATTGTAGAAATGCACGATCGGCCGATGCGAGCCCTCCAGGGATTCGAAGGTGCGTGCGATCAGTTCCGGCCGGCACTGGACCAGCACCTGCAGCGAGACGTCGTCAGGCGTTTCGCCTTCCTCGATGCACCAGCGCACGAAGTCGAAATCGGTCTGCGAGGCCGACGGAAAGCCGATCTCGATCTCCTTGAAGTTCATCGCTTTCAACAGGGCGAAGAAGCGCGCCTTGCGGTCGTGGCCCATCGGATCGACCAAGGCCTGATTGCCGTCCCGCAGGTCCACGGAACACCAGATCGGCGGATGGGTGATGGTCTTGGACGGCCACGTCCTGTCGGGCAGGTCGACCGGCCCGTACGGCTGATACTTGCGGGAGGCGAGCGGCATCGTTCCACGGCGCTCGGCGGTTTCGTGCGGCGTCTGCCGGGCATCTGCGGCCGGACGCGTGGCGGGGGAAACGGACATGGTCTTCGCACCTTGGTCGCTGGGCGGATGCCGGCTGCGGCGATCTTGCGCACGCATCGGGCCGGTCATCGGCAATTGGAACCGTCTTGTAAAGCGAGAGGGGCTGAGCGCGTGGGCCGATCGGACCACAGTGCCGGCTCGACCGCCGGACGCCCCTTCAGGTCAACGGGTCCGACGGCCGCAGCTAAGAAGGAGAAGACGTAGAAGGGTCAGCGGACGCGCAGCATCGGCAGCCCCGTTCCGGGCCGCGATCATGCCGAAATGGGATGGCGTCGCATTCATGCCGCGAAGAGTAGCCGCAAATTCGCCCATGGCAAGCCGAAAATATGCGCAGGGCTCAAGCCGCCGGTTGCGGCGCGAAGGCGGGCCGCGCCTCGAAGACCAGCGTGGCGACTGCGCCGGCGTCGTTGGACGCCTCGAAGCTGCCGCCGATCTGCTGGGTCAGCGATCCGACGATCCGCATGCCGAGATTGCGCGACTCTGCGATGGAAAAGCCTTCGGGCCAACCGGGCCCATCGTCGGCGACTTGCAGCCGCAGGGTATTTCCCTGCTTTCCTTCTTGTTGCAGCGTGACCCGGATGGTCCCCGGCCGACCATCTGCACAGCCATGCTCGATGGCATTGGAAATCAGTTCGGTGACGATCAGGGCGAGCGGCACAGCCGTTTCGGCATCCACCTCGGTGGGCGCGACCTCGGTCTCATAGGTCACCCCGGTCACCCCGGAGGCGGCCAGGAGATCCGCGCCGAGTTGCGACAGATAAGGCGCCATGTCGAGGCTCTGGCGACTGGGATCGTGCAGCTGGCGCTGTATCTTGGACACGAGGCCGATCCTGGCGGACGCCTGCTGCAGGGCTGCGGTCGCCTCCGCGGAGGAGGAGACGCGAGCCTGCGTGTCAGAAGGGCGGACACGACCGCAAGATTGTTGGAGACCCGGTGCTGCAATTCGCGGAACAGGAGATCACGCTCATTGGCATAGCGGGCCGTCGCCTCCTTCTCGATTGTCAGCCGGTCGAGCGCCACATGCATCCAGTGGATCAGGGCTATGTCCACCGCGACGATGAAGACGTAGAAGGCCAGCGCCAGCAACGAGCCGCCGGTCAGCCCGAAGGAATCGAAAGGCGGGATGAAAAAGTACCAGGCCGCCAGTCCACCGAGGATACCGACCAGGGCACCGGGCGCGGTGCCGGCCAGGAACGTCGTGATGATCACTGCAGGGAAGAAGGTGAGGTACGGAAAATCCGCCCGGCAGCTGGTGGTCGAGCTCGTAGCGAACCCAGAAGGCAAGAGCGATCGCGGTCGCCGCGAACATCCATTTTAGGACCGGCTTGTCGCGCCACGAAATGGCGACGAGAAATGCCTGTATGCCTTTCAGGCTGTCAGGATCGGCATTCTTGCGCCGTGTGCCGATGTCGACCGCCATGGGGGTTCCCTGTCTGATTGTCTGTCGCCGCAAGGCTCTTGCGACGCCGACCTCCCCTGCATCGCCAGCTATTGCCGCTGTTGCGGCAAATGGCAAGCAATTGCCTATTGAATTCAGCAGGCTGGCCAAACTTGGCAGCGCGTCTGCGAGTGAAACGGCGTCAGAGAACCGGGACGCCGGTCTGCTTGGCTTCGCCCTCCGGTTCGACATGGATCGAGACCCGCGCACCGTCGAAGGCTACCTGCAACGCATCCTCGATGCGGTCGCATATCTCGTGGGCCGCGCCGACGGTCATGGTTTCCGGAACCACCATGTGGAACTCGATGAAGATCGCCCGGCCGGCGAGCCGCGTCTTCAGGTCATGGACCTCCAGCGCTCCCTCGGCGTGGGACGAAATGATGTCGCGGACATTGGCCTCCTCGCCCGGGTCGATCGCGCGGTCCATCAGCCCCGACAGCGAGCTCATGACCACGAGGTAGCCCTCGCGCAGGATGTTCAGCGCGACCAGCGCCGCCATCAGCGGGTCGAGGATCGTCCACCCCGTGCTGGTGGCGATCAGCAGGCCCGAGATGACGCCGATCGAGGTGACGACATCCGCCATGATGTGACGCCCGTCCGCGGCCAGCGCCGGCGAACGCCGGGCCGCGCCCTGGCGGATCAGATAGGTTGCCCAGACGGCGTTGATGGTCGTTGCGGCCGCGTTGATCGCAATGCCGATCAGCGGTGCTTCCAGTTCGCGCGGCACCAGATAGGCCTGCCACGCCTCACGCAGGATGAGGAGCGCTGCGAGCACGATCAGCACGCCCTCGACAACCGCCGAGAAATATTCCGCCTTGGTGTGGCCGAAGGGGTGGTCGCTGTCGGCCGGCTTGTAGCTCAGGGTTACCGCCCAGAGCGCGATCAGGCCGGCGACGACATTGACGATGGATTCCAGCGCGTCCGAAAACAGCGCCACCGAACCGGTCATCCGATAGGCGGCGTATTTGATGGCGAGCACGACCACCGCCACGGCGACCGATGCCATGGCGATGCGCTTGACCAATGGGGCGCTGGTGACCGCCGCCTCATGTGCCCCGTTGCTCACGAGATCAGGCCGCCTGTTCGCGGGCCCGGCGCGGCAGCTTCGCGACGATGTTCTCGATCATCCGCATGCCGGCATCGCCACCCAGGCTCATGATGCTCTCCGGATGGAACTGCACCGCCGCGACCGGCTCGGTCCGATGCTCGAAGGCCATGACGATGCCGTCGTCGGTCTCGGCCGTCACGATGAAGTCCTTCGGCAGGCGCACCGGATCGGCGAAGATCGAGTGATAGCGCCCGACGGTCACCTCGCCCGGCAGGCCGGAGAAGATGATGCCCGGCTCGGAGATACGGATGCGGGACGGCTTGCCGTGAACGGGCATGTGCAGCGTGCGCAGCGTGCCGCCATAGGCTTCGGCCAGGGCCTGCAGGCCGAGGCAGACGCCGAAGATCGCGGCGCCATGCTCGCGCGCCCGGGCGATCGTGCCCTTGCAGTCGAAGTCGGACGGATTGCCCGGTCCCGGCGACAGCACCACCAGATCCGGCGCGATGCGATCGAAGATTTCGGCCGGCACGGGGGTGCGCACGGTGGAAACTTCGGCGCCGGTCTGCCGGAAATAGTTCGCCAGCGTGTGGACGAAGGAATCCTCGTGATCGACGAGCAGGATCCGAAGCCCCTCCCCGACTCTTGCGGAATCGCGCTTGGCGGCTGCCGGATCAGGCGCGCCGGCCTCGCGGATCGCGCCGATCAGCGCGGAAGCCTTGAGCTCGGTCTCGGCTTCCTCCTCTTCGGGATTGGAATCGTAGAGCAGCGTTGCGCCGGCGCGCACCTCGGCGATACCGTCCTTCAGGCGGATCGTGCGCAAGGTCAGGCCGGTGTTCATGTCGCCGTTGAAATGCACCATGCCGACGGCGCCGCCATACCAGGCCCTCGGGCTCTTCTCGTTGTTCTCGATGAAGCGCATCGCCCAAAGCTTCGGTGCGCCGGTGACGGTGACCGCCCAGGCGTGGGACAGGAAGGCGTCGAAGGCGTCCATCCCGTCGCGCAGCCGGCCCTCGATATGGTCGACCGTATGGATCAGGCGGGAATAGACCTCGATCTGGCGCCGGCCGATCACCCGCACCGAGCCAGGATCGCAGACCCGGCTCTTGTCGTTGCGATCGACGTCGGAGCACATGGTCAGCTCCGACTCGTCCTTCTTGGAGTTCAGCAGCTTCAGGATCTGCTCGGAATCGGCGATGGCGTCGTCGCCGCGCTTGATCGTTCCGGAGATCGGGCAGGTCTCGACGCGGCGGCCATTGACCCGCACGAACATCTCCGGCGAAGCACCGATCAGGTATTCGTTGGATCCGAGATTGACGAAGAAGGAATAGGGCGACGGGTTCACCGCCTTCAGACGCCGGGAGATTTCCGACGGACGGTGCTCGGCGCGCTCGTAGAACACCTGTCCGGGGACCACCTCGAAGAGATCACCTCGCATGAACCGCTCCTTGGCGGAGCGCACGAGGTCGGCATATTCGCCGGGCCGGTGGTCGCCGCGGGGCGGGATCCGGTCCGACGGGACGAAGGGCGCATCCGGCCCGCCGCCCTCCAGCCCCTCGGTCGAGGCGCCGTCCATGGCGAAATCGTAGCGGGTCAGGACGGCCGAGGCCGAATAGTGATCGACCTCGAGCAGTTCGTCGGGAAGGTACAGCACCAGATCGCGGCGTTCGGCGTCGCGCTCCAGTACTTCCGGCACCGGCTCGAACTGATAGGCGAGATCGTATCCGAAGGCGCCGTAGAGGCCGAGCTCGCGGCCCTCCTCGGAACGGAACAGCGAGACGATGGTGCGCAGCACCGAGAAGATGCTCGGCATGCGCGAGCGCTCTTCCTCCGTGACCGCGGCGGTCGGCTCGACAATGGTCAGGTCGATGAAGCCGTCGCCATGGGTGCGGCTGGCGATGTCGGCATTGCCAGCCAGCGCCGCGTCGATGAAGTCGAGCAGCACGCGGCCGCGCGGATTGAGCGCCTCGATGCGCATCTCGCGCCTGGCGGACGAGAGCACCAGCGGTGGATCGACGAAGGCGACGTCCTGGCGGGTGTAGCGGCCCGGATATTCGTAATTGGAGAACAGCACGGCGCCGCGGCGCGTGTCGAGCCAGTCGAAATAAGGCTCGATCGCGCCCTCATAGGCGACGGCCGTCCGGCTGCGGGTGATCGTGATGCCTCCGGCGGTTACGAAACGTTCCCGTCCGTCCTCGGTCTGCTCGGTCACCATGCATTTTCTCCGGGTCTTGCGACAAGCTCGTTGCGGGTCTCGTGCCCGGACCCCGGCGCCAAAGCAAAAAGGCCGCCGGATGATCCGAGGCGGCCTTGATGTACTGATCACATGCGTGACGGTCCGGCCGCTGTCAGCGTGCCCACCACCAGTCCATCGCAGAGATCATCGTTTCCATGAAGATTCGGATAGACGACGGCGCGGCAAAGGGCAATGGCAATCACGTTCGGCCTCAGGGCAATCGGGTGAAGAAGGTGATGACAAGCGGCTGAAGAGCTGAATCTTTCGAACTCCTCTGATTCTTGCGGGAGGAGATTTCGATGGTGGAGAGCGATGGCGATTTTGT